>NZ_DATJPM010000068.1 GCF_035506375.1 Methanocella sp. | reverse complement strand
TTTCACCACAAAGGCACGAAGAGCACGGAGGCTCACAAAGTTTTCTTTTTAAATTAATTTACAAAGTACACAAAGCCGGTTCATTGGCGATCAGGGCACGAAGGATACAAAGACACAGTGGAATGAACAAGAACACTTTTTGCCATCGTGCCTTCGTATCCTTTGTATCTTATAAGTTCAAAAAGCGGCTCTGTGACCTTTGTCTCTTAATTATAAAAAAGTCTTTGTGGGCCTCCGTGCTCTTCGTGCCTTTGTGGTGAAAAATAGTGCCTCCGTACACTCTGAATCTTAAAAGGGCATATTCGACACAGCAATTTCTATAATAAAGTCTTCGCGGTCTTCGCGCTCGAAAACCGTTTCGAGGACTTCGCAAGCTTCGCGGGCTTAAAACGGGTTAATATTTATTACTCCGTTTCTTAAAAGCTGTAACTGCCAGTCCCACGAATAATAATAAAAGCCCTGAGCCGAGGTAGACTGAGAAAGCGAGCACATCTCCAAAGCTGGCCGGGGCTGGCGGTGTTTCCGGGAAGGGACCGACGAAAGCGAAAGTTCCTCCGCCGGAGTACATGGTCTCATAGACGACGCTGCCGTTCGAATGGATCGCCCGGCAAGCCAGCCTGGTTACGACTCCGTCCCTATACAGGTATGCGGAAACATTGCTGCTGGCTTCCGGGGCTTCCATGTGCACGACGACGTATCCAATAGAATCCCCGGAAACGTTGAGCATGAGCTTTACGCCGCCCGCAGTGCCGTCCTTTGCCGCCTCATCCATCAAGGCTTTTTTAATTGTTTCATCGTTTGAGATCGACAGATGATACGAAGGCCAATCCGGCCATTTGCCCATATACAGGACGGCGCCCGCCACAGCGTCCCCATAGGCCAGCGCTTTCGTGTCCAGCTCGATGCCCGTGACCGGGCCGTAGAACGCCCCGTTATCGCAGATCAGGTCGCCCGTCGATAATACGAGGCCGGCAGTCTGGTCCCCGGCGTCGTCGACCGGTATGAAGAGCGTGTTATTCCTGAATAGCGCCTGGGTTACGGCGTCCTGGAAAAAGGCAAGCTTATCGCCGGCGGGAGCGTCGGTGGTAATGGCCACGTAGACGCCATTACCATAATGGAAAAATTCGATGTCGCCCCCGATGTTGACCGCATTATTCGATACGTCATAGGCTCGGGCCGCATTGATGTGATAGGATGTTGGGATAGTTATGTCCAGCGAACTTGCGGCGTCAACGCTGGCCGGGGCTAATAAAAGCAGGATAAGAGATGTGCAGAAAAGCGTACGCCATGCAGCCACAATTGAGACAAGAGCAAGCCGGTACTTAGAATTAATTTGTATTTATAGCGGTGATAAAAAAGAAAAAGAAAGAATGTAAGGTAAACACCTTACATTCCCATGTCGCCCATGTCGCCCATTCCGGGGGGCATGCCGCCGGGGCCGCCCTTGCCGGACAGCTTGCTCGCGGCGATGACGTCGTCGATCCTCAGGATCATGACGGCCGCCTCGGAGGCGCCGCTGATGGCCTGGGTCTTGACGCGGAGGGGCTCGACAACCCCAGCCTTTTTCATGTCCACAGATTCGCCGGTGAACACGTTGATGCCGAAGTTCTTGCCGTCCTTGCTCTTGCCCTCGTGCTTGCTCCGCAGGTCCACGAGCGAGTCGATCGGGTCGAGGCCCGCGTTCTCGGCGAGAGTCCTGGGGATGATCTCCATGGAGTCCGCGAACGCTTCGATAGCCAGCTGTTCCCTGCCGCCCACGGTGGACGCGAACTCTTTTAGGCGCAGCGCCAGCTCTACCTCAGTGGAGCCGCCGCCAGCGACGTACTTCTTGTCCTCGACGACTACGCCGACGACGCGAAGCGCATCGTGAATCGCACGCTCGAGCTCGTCCACGACGTGCTCCGTCCCGCCGCGGAGGATGAGGCTGACCGCCTTCGGGTCCTTGCACTGCTCGACGAAGATCATGTTCTCGTCGCCGATCTTGCGCTCCTCCACGAGGCCCGCAACGCCGAGGTCTGCTTTCGTCATCTCGTCGATGCTGGTGCTGACCCGGGCGCCCGTCGCCTTGGCGAGCTTCTTGAGGTCAGACTCTTTTACTCTCCTTGCGGCCATGATGTTGTTCTTGGCCAGGTAGTGCTGGACCAGGTCATCCACGCCCTTCTGGCAGAACACCACGTTCGCGCCGGTGGCCTTGATCTTGTCGACCATGGTCTTCAGCATCTTCTCTTCCTGGTCCAGGAAGCTCTGGAGCTGGTCCGGGCTGGTGATCTCGATCTTTGCGTCGATCTCGGTCTTCTCGATCTCAAGCGGAGTGTCGAGCAGGGCGATCTTCGCGTTCTTTACGGTCTTGGGCATGTTCGGGTGTATCCTTTCCTTGTCGATGACAAGACCCTGGATGAGCTCTGAGTCCCCGATGGTGCCGCCGACTTTCTTTTCTACTTTGATATCGTCGACGTCTACCTTGCCGTTCTCGTCGACTACTGCCTTGATGGACTTGACCACGAGGGTCGCCAGCTTCTCGCTGACCGACTCTGCGCCCTTACCGGTCATTGCGGTAATCGCGAACTGCTTGAGCAGGTCTTCATCCTTTAGGGTGACGGGGTATGCTAAGGTGTCGAGGATCTCTCTTGCCTTGGCCGCCGCAGCCCTGTAGCCCGCCGCGATGACGGTCGGGTGGACCTCCTGGTCCAGCAGGTTCTCGGACCTCTTGAGCAGCTCGCCGGCTAATACGACCGCTGTGGTCGTGCCGTCGCCGACCTCGTCGTCCTGGGTCTTGGCGATCTCCACGATCATCTTGGCTGCCGGGTGCTCGATATCCATTTCCTTCAGAATAGTAACGCCATCGTTCGTTATGACGACGTCGCCGAGCGAGTCAACGAGCATCTTGTCCATGCCCTTCGGACCAAGCGTGGTCCTGACCGCCTCGGCCACGGCCCTTGCGGCCATGAGGTTCATTCCCTGAGCGTCTCGGCCCCTGGTTCTTTGGGAGCCTTCCTTCAGAATTATTATCGGTTGGCCTCCTTGAGTTTGCTGTGCCAATTCAAATCCTCCTTTAGTTTACTAATAGTACAATTGGAAATTTCAGGTATTATGTGGTTACACTTCTATATATAATTTGCGTTTTTCACACATGTTAATGGAGGCATCGGCAATATATAATCAGTGTATGTCAAGCCGGTCTATAAAACAATTAGAATATATGGCCAAGATCGGCCAATGGTTTATTTAGCGTGAAAAAAGGCCTATAGAGTTAAAAATTTTATGGGCTCATAGGTTTTATGATTTGGGGATAGCGCATTTTTAAGACCGTCTTATAAGATTTATAATGATATTATTATATTTATATAACGTTCGACAATCCATTTGGAAAGGAGTTACCAATGGCTTTTAAAAAACCCAATATTTTGGTCATCTGGGGCGACGATATAGGTATCACCAACTTGAGCATCTACTCAAATGGGTTGATGGGATATCGCACTCCCAATATAGACCGCATCGGCGAGGAGGGCATGCTGTTCACCGATAGCTATGGCGAGCAGAGCTGTACCGCCGGGCGGGCGGCGTTCATCACTGGCCAGAGCGTCTACCGGACGGGATTGAGCAAGGTCGGCCTGCCCGGCGCAGACCTTGGCCTTCAGGCGGAGGACCCGACCATTGCGGAGCTTCTGAAGCCGCTTGGCTATGCCACTGGACAGTTCGGAAAGAACCATTTCGGCGACCGGGACGAGTTCCTGCCGACCATGCACGGCTTCGACGAGTTCTTCGGCAACCTGTATCACCTGAACGCCGAGGAAGAGCCCGAGCTGCGGGACTACCCGCCCAGGAAGGACTTTCCGGACTTCAAGAAGAACTATGGGCCTCGCGGCGTCCTTCACTGCTGGGCCACACTGGACGGGGGCCAGAAGATCGAGAACACCGGCCCCCTGACAAAGAAGCGTATGGAGACTGTCGATGAAGAGTTTCTCGACGCGGCGAAGGACTTCATAAAAAGACAAAATAAGGCGGGCACGCCGTTCTTCGTCTGGTTCAACACGACGCACATGCACTTCCGCACACATGCGAGCCCTGACTGGCTTGGCAAGTCCGGGCGCTGGCAGTCAGAATATCACGACGCCATGCTCTATCATGACTGGTGCGTGGGCCAGATGCTCAAACTCCTCGACGACCTCAAGATCGCCGATAACACCATTGTCATGTATAGCACCGACAACGGCCCCCACAGGAACTCGTGGCCGGATGCCGCTACGACTCCATTCCGCAGCGAGAAGAATACCAACTGGGAGGGAGCATTCCGCGTGCCGCTGCTGGTGCGCTGGCCGGGCATCATCGAGCCAGGCAGCGTCTCTAACGAGATCGTGAGCCACATGGACTGGCTGCCCACGTTCCTGGCGGCCGCCGGCGAGCCCGACATCAAGAAAAAGCTGCTCAAAGGGCATAAGGTGGGCAAGAAGACGTTCAAGGTGCACCTCGATGGCTTTAACCTCCTGCCCTACCTGAGCGACGAAGATAAGAAGAGCCCTCGAGATGCGTTTTTCTATTTCTCCGACGACGGCGATCTGGTAGCTTTACGATACGACAACTGGAAACTGGTGTTCCTGGAGCAGAGGTGCCGGGGTACCATGGGGGTATGGGCGGAGCCATTCACCCGGCTTCGAATACCTAAACTCTTTAACCTGCGTTCCGACCCCTTCGAAGTCGCAGACACGACTTCGAACACCTACTGGGACTGGTACGTCGATCACGCCTTCGCGATCGTGCCCGCGCAGCAGGGTGTCCAAAAGTTCCTGGCGACGTTCAAGGACTTCCCGCCACGCCAGAAGGCGGCGACCTTCACCGTCGACCAGGCGAGCGAACAGATGAAGAAGGCCTCGGGCGACTGAAGGTGCTATATTGGAGCGTATGGCCGGGAAAATGCGGCGCAGAGCCAAATTTTAATCAGATGCGGCACTGCTCTTGGCGCCCCGTTCCATTTTTTGATATCTGACGTAGATGAAGCATATGATCGCGGACGCGAGCGCGTAAGGTATCAGCACCGGTAAGGCGTTCTCAAGAGATGCGAATTCCGATGCTATCAGCATGGCGAGCCCGCTGTTCCGTGACGCGCTCTCGAGGGCCAGTGTCGTCTGCTCTTCTGGCAGCCCCGATGCCGCCAGGTGGCCGGAGACCAGGGCCCCGGCGACCATCAGTGCCATGGCAACATAGGACCGGATATCGAGCATAAAGATCAGCCGATACGTGGATAGCAGGACGATGGCGTAAACTACGGCCAGGACGATGCTCGATAAGGCCTCCAGAGGCAGGATTATGCGCGCGGCCAGGGCGGGGAACAGCCACCGGGTCGCGGCGCCTGCGAGGAGCGGCAACAGGACGGAAAGACCGACGCTTTCTGCCACGTTAAGCGGGTCGATCCCCAGCGTCAGGCCTGTCACGGCGGATAAAAGAAATAGCGTGACCGGCGTCATGACTATTGCCAGGGATGCCAGCATCACCTGCAGGCTCACGGCATATTCCGGCTTTCCTCCGGCCTTCGATATGGCCCTTAAAACAAGGGGAGCCGCCGGGGACGATGCAAGCAGCAACAGGCCGATGGAAGTGGGCTTTGCCGGGCTGACGAGGATGACGGCCGCCATCGCGATGAGCGGCACGATCACATCGACTGAAAGAAAAGACCGTAACATCAGCCCCGGCCGTGCGCCGAAATACCCCAGATCGACGAATCGGGAGCCCAATCCCCTGGAAAAAACATAGGCAAATACGCTGACGCCAGCGCAGGCTTGAATTATCTCCAGGGTGGTATTAGCCATTATTATCTCTACCTGCCATGGTCATTTTCCCTATGAACGCTTTAAAAATATTACCACCCATTGGTTAAAAGATAATTATAATTTGAACATTTATATAATTATATACACTTATTTTTTTAATACTGCGGAGACCCAGGTACGGACCCGTATTAACGATCTAGAGTGGGATAATAGGTGAAAAGATTATGACGATGAAGGAATATCTGCCCGGGACTGCATTCAACGGTGTCATAGGCCGCACGGTAGACGAGTCCTCCCCGGCATGGCCACAGCCCGTTCGGGCCAGGGAGGGGATGCCTAACGTGCTATTCATTATACTGGACGATACAGGCTTTGGCCAGCTCGGCTGTTATGGGAGCCCTATCAGTACGCCGAACATCGATAGCCTGGCGGCCAATGGCCTGCGTTACAATAACATGCATACGACCGCCCTGTGCTCGCCTACACGCTCCTGTGTGCTTACCGGGCGTAATCATCACTCCAACGCCATGGCTTGCATCACCGAAGGCAGCACGGGGTTTCCGGGCAGCAACGGCTATATACCGTTCGAGAATGGCTTCCTTTCCGAGATGCTGCTCCAGCACGGCTATAATACTTACGCCGTTGGAAAGTGGCACCTGACGCCTTCAGACCAATCCTCCGCGGCAGGGCCTTACGACCGCTGGCCTCTCGGCAGGGGCTTCGAGCGCTTCTACGGCTTCCTGACCGGAGAATCGAACCAGTACTATCCCGAGCTGGTATACGATAACCACATGGTAGATCCCCCGGAGACGCCCGAGGAAGGCTATCACCTGACCGTGGACCTGGTCGACCGGGCCATATCGTTCATCGCCGATGCCAAGCAGGTGGCCCCGGACAAGCCGTTCTTCCTGTACTTCGCCACGGGCGCGATGCACTCCCCTCACCATATCCCTCATGAATGGGCGAACAAATATAAAGGTCAGTTCGACGACGGCTGGGATGCCTATCGGGAGAAGGTGTTTGCGCGGCAGAAGGAGCTGGGCATCATTCCCGCAAATGCGGAGCTCTCGCGCCATGACCCTGACGTCGGCTCATGGGACGAGTGCTCGCCGGAGGAAAAGAGGCTCTACGCGCGCATGATGGAGGTATTTGCCGGCTTCCTGGAGCATACCGATCACCACATCGGCCGGCTGCTCGATTTCCTCAGGGATATTGGCGAGCTCGACAATACCCTGATCATGCTCCTCTCGGACAACGGAGCAAGCTCCGAGGGAGGCCCGAGCGGCTCGGTGAACCTGAGCCGGTTCTTCAATAATGTCCCGGAGTCCCTGGAAGATAACCTGAACGCCCTGGAAGAGCTAGGAGGCCCCGAGTACAGCAATCATTACCCGTGGGGCTGGGCCTGGGCCGGCAATACCCCGTTCCGCCGCTGGAAGCGCGAGACCTATAGGGGCGGCGTCAGCGACCCATTCATCGTGCACTGGCCTGTCGCCATAAAAGCAAAAGGCGAGGTGCGTACGCAGTATGCCCACGCCATCGACATGGTGCCTACCGTGCTCGAAGCGCTGGGCATCAAGCCTCCATCTGCTATTAGAGGCGTTACCCAGTCGCCTCTGGAGGGCGTGAGCTTCGCCCATACCTTCGACGCCGCGGGGGCTCCAGGCAGGCACCTGACCCAGTACTTCGAGATGTTCGGCCACCGCTCGATCTATCACGACGGCTGGCGCGCTGTCTGCCCCTGGCCAGGGCAGTCATTCGTAGAGGCAGGACTGAGCTTCGGGGCGCCGATATCGGCCGAGAAGCTGGTCCAGCTCGACGCCCGCGGATGGGAGCTTTATCACGTGGCGGAGGATTTCGCGGAGAACCACGACCTGGCTCTCGAGAACAGGGCAAAGCTGATCGAGATGATCTCCCTGTGGTACATCGAAGCGGGCAAGTACAAAGTATTGCCCATCGATAGCCGTGGGACTTTGCGCTTTATGGACGAACGCCCGGAGATATCGCCCTCGCGTTTACATTACACCTACTATCCCGGCACGCAGAAGATCCCGGACCAGCAGGCCGTCAGCGTGCTCAACCGACCGCATAGCATCACCGCCGATGTCGAAATCCCGGCGGGAGGAGCCGAAGGCGTGCTCATATCACACGGCAGCGATGAAGGCGGCTATACATTATACGTCAAGGACGGCGGGCTTTACTATGTCCACAATTATGTAGCGAAGGCGTGGTACCGCGTCGAGTCCCGGGAGCCGGTGCCGGATGGCCGTCACAGGCTGCGGTACGAGTTCGAGGTAACCGGCAAGCCGGACCTCGCAGGCGGCAAGGGCGCTCCGGGACGTGGCCGGCTCTATATCGACGACCGGCTGGTAGGGCAGGCAGACATTCCGGTCACGATCCCTATCCGGCTGACCATGGGCGGCGGTATCGTCGTCGGCGCGGATCCTGGCGCATCGGTCACGCCGGACTACAAATCCCCGTTCCCGTTCACTGGCAAGATCTATAAGGTCGACGTGGACGTAAGCGGGGAGCTGATCAAGGATAGCGAGGCGGAGATGCGGATCGTGATGGCACGGCAGTAGGGAAGTACCATGGCATCTTCACTAAGACCTCCTCAAGCCTTCCACGTCATGGCCAAGCCGACGGGCGCCCGATGTAATTTAAACTGCGCCTATTGCTTTTTCCTGAAGAAAGAAACGCTCTATCCGGGCGACCATTTCCGCATGTCCGACGACCTGATGGAGCGCTACATACGGCAGACCATCGAGGCGCATAGTACGCCCGAAGTGGTCATCGCCTGGCAGGGCGGCGAGCCGACGCTCATGGGGCTTGACTTTTTCCGGCGGTCCATCGAGGTCGAGAAAAAATATCTGAGACCGGGCATGGAAATCCAGAACACGCTGCAGACGAATGGTACCTTGCTCGATGACGAATGGTGCGAATTCTTGCAAGAGAATAAGTTCCTGGTCGGCCTGAGCATGGATGGCCCCCGTGAGCTGCATGACCGTTATCGTGTGGACAAGGCCGGCCGGCCAACTTTCGGCCGAGTATTGAACGCCGTACGCCTCCTTCAGAAGCACAAGGTGGATTTTAACATCCTGTGCACGGTCAATGCCGCTAACGGCGACCACCCCCGGGAGGTATATCGTTTCTTCCGGGACGAGCTGGGCGCAGAGTATCTCCAATTCATCCCGGTAGTGGAACGCGTTAGCGAGAGGGGTTTCCAGGAAGGCCACGAGGTCACGGACCGCTCAGTAAGGCCGGAGCAATACGGCCGATTCTTAATTGATATCTTCGACGAATGGGTGCGCCGGGACGTAGGGCGCATGTTCGTACAGCAGTTCGATGGCACGCTCATGGCCTGGCTCCGTGGCCACTCATCGCTTTGTATTTTCCAGCGGACCTGCGGCGAGGGCGTGGCGCTCGAACACAACGGCGATATATATTCATGCGACCACTTCGTCGAGCCTGAATATCTTTTGGGCAATATCTGCGATAAGCCGATGATCGAGCTTGTCGGCTCGGAGACACAGCGGAGGTTCGGGCAACACAAGGCCGATCTAACACGGCAGTGTCGGGAATGCCTCGTATGTTTCGCCTGCAATGGCGACTGCCCGAAGCACCGGTTCACGAAGTCCGCGGACGGGGATGAGGGCTTGAGCTATCTCTGTCCCGGGCTTAAGATGTTTTTCGAGCACGTCAACCATCCGATGCAGATCATGGCCTCGCTACTGCGTCAGGGCCGCCTTACGGAAGGCGTGATGCAAGTATTATCGCAAGAAGAGGCCGTTACTTCGAAGGTCGGCCGTAACGACCCCTGCCCCTGCGGTAGCGGCCGGAAATACAAACGATGCCACGGGAGCCCTAAATATGGGTTAAATCCTGTAGGTAAATTAGGGTGACACGATTATTGAGGGGACGATTCATTTGGGGAAGCCTATAGACCTCAGGAACCTGAGCTGGGAGACAGGCCAAAAATACCCGATCTCCACGGCGCTCATTGCGTCGATATTACTCTCGGTAATCGGTATCCTGGTTTTAATCAACCTGTTATTCCAGATGGGCCCGATCTGAGGATCATTATTTTACGGCGACCTTAAGCGCGAATTCCGGCGACGGCTTCGACCAGGGCCGGATCAAATAAAAAATAAGATCGCATTCGCCGATGGCCGCCGTCGTGAAGAACCACGACCGCTCTCCCTGGCCCGTGTACTTTGCGGGGCCGCGCTCCACGTAGATGCTATCGAATAATCTTAAGTGCGGGCAGCTTTTCTCGCCGAGCTGCCATATGTAGCCGGAGATCTGGCTCTCGGGCAGGCGGACCTCCAGCACGTCCCTTAAAAATAATTCGATCCGCGTTCCATTCTCGGCGAATGTGACTCGCATACCCTGATGTTGGGCGTGAAGATGATAAATATTCGCCGGGCGGGGCTCTACCATTAGCCCCTTTCAATAAGAAAATAGAATCCGGGGCGGAAAGCCCCAGACAATACACTTTTTATTACTATCTTCCCGGGTTCACCGGCGCCGGCCCCCTCCTCCTGCCTTGCGGCCCGCGCTCGCCTTCACGCCACCGCGGAACCCGCCGATGCCGCCTTTTACTCCTGTGCCCAGGTTTCTCTGCTGGTTGAACTCGCCTCTACGCTGGCCGGCCACCAGATTGTTCCGGGCATTGTTCGCAAAGTCGTTCCGGGGCTGCCGTACGGGGAAGCTGTTACTGTGCGAGAAGCGATCGACGTGCGTGAAACGGTCCCGCGCATAGAACGAGCGGAAGCCGGTCCCGAAGAAGAACCGGTTGTACGAGACGATACCAGACACGTATATCGGTATCGGCCGCAGGTATGGCACGTATATCGGCGCCATGATGGGCACTGGCTGCGTGTAGACGACCGGCTCCACCTGCGAGTACGTCGCTCCGTAGTAGCCGCCGATCGTGCTGGTCATCTCAGGGAAAGCGACCATGGCGACCCGGCCATTCTTCGTGTCTACGATGAGCTGCGTGGGCTGCTGCATGGAGTACGTCTGCATCTTGCCATCCGGCGGGACAATATCGACGCCATTCACATTAAAGACCGTCTGAGAGTCCTGCTTGCCCTGGTAATTCATGTCCAGGTCGATGATCATGACCTTTGGGTCTGATCTCATTGTATCGTAGACCTCGGAGCTGTCTATATAACCCGCTGTATCGATCGAGGTCGAGAGGCTCGAGATATCTATCTGCAAAGTATATTGCGACGGATCGATGATGCCCGGCAGCGGATTTTCCATCGAGTATACGACGGCCTCGCCGCTCTCGGGGCTCGTTATGGCGAACCCGGCCACCTCGAACGTCAGCTGGTTGTCCTTTTGCGAAAGCGGTATGATCGCCAAAGTTAGCTGGTTATGCCCTAACTTGAATCCTTGAAGCCCCTCGAGACCCTGGATCACCGGGGATTCGGAAGTGCCAGTGGCAGGCGGCGCCTGTTTATGGGCACTGCCCGTGCCGCCGGCGCCATATTGTTGCTGGCCGCTTGCCGTCCCCGCGATCGATGTCGAGCCGGCGATTAGCAGAATTGCGATCGCGCTCAACACCATAAGGTTATTGATGATCCTTTTATTCAATATTCCACCCCTACTATTTGCGATATATAAATGGACGTGGGTAAATTTTAGATTAGAGCCGATATTAAGCGTAATTTTATAAAAAAAACCGGTATTACCCACATTCATGTAAAAGTTCATATATCATGTCCAACCACAATTGCCGCGATGAGCCGCCAAGTGTACCTGGGGAAGTTGACTCTTTATTGGTGTGACACGTGTAACGTGCCCGTGCTTGGTAAAAAATGCTCCCGCTGCGGGACGCCGACGCGTTACGTGGACTGCACGCCGCCTGGCGATATCCGCCCCGCTTTTCCCTTCGATATCGAGCTAATTAACAGAGTGATCGAGGATAGCTTCGGCCATTCTAAGTTAATACCGGCCGGCAGGCTGGTCGTGCTCAACAAGGCGCCATACGAGGACAGGCTCGACGAGATATTCGTCGACGGCCGCATGTTCGGCGCCGTACGCTTTGATCCTTACCGATTGCAGTGGATGTTCATGCCCCGGGCCTTCGCGGCAAAGCAGATGAAGGCGACGAAGGGCTATGTCATCGCCGATAAGGGCGCCGAAAAGCCCCTGCTGGGCAGCTCCAACATGCTCGGGCCGGGCGTCATCGACTGCGACGAGCGGATAAAAATCGACGACGAGGTCGTAGTTTTCCTCGAAGGCAGGCCCATCGCCGTGGGCCGGGCCAAGATGACCGGCGCCGCCATGAAAGAGCGCAAAAAGGGCGTCGCCGTCAAGGTACGCTGGAACGGTTACGACGATAATCCCGTGCTGAAGGGCGGCCAGACGTGGCAGGACGCCATCGACGCCAACCGGGAATACTTAATGAGCATAGAGGGCGAGGCGCTGGGATTCATCAGGAAGGCCGTGGAGCAGTACAAATTACCCGTCACCGTGTCATATTCGGGCGGCAAGGACAGCCTGGCCACGCTCCTTCTCGTTAAGAAAGCGGTGCCCGACTTCGACGTGCTTTATATTAATACCGGCCTCGAGTTCCCGGAGACCACGCAGAACGTCCGCGACATCGTGGAGCAATACGGCCTGAAGCTCAAGACCGCAGTGGCCGAGTCCTTCTGGGACGCGGCGCCTAAGTTCGGGCCGCCGTCGGTGGAGGCCCGCTGGTGCTGTAAGGTCTGCAAGCTCGGGCCCATCACCGACCTCATAGAGAATAGCTATCCCGATGGCTGTTTAACGTTTATAGGCCAGCGCCGCTACGAATCCGAAGTGCGGGCCAAGAGCCAGCGTATATGGCAGAATCCGTGGGTAGGCAACCAGGTGAGCGCCTCGCCCATCCAGCACTGGACCGCGCTGCACATCTGGCTGTACCTGTTACGGGAAAAGGCGAACTATAATCCGCTCTATGGGAGAGGGTTCGACCGCATCGGCTGCTGGCTCTGCCCCAGCGCGAGCCTTGCCGACTACGAGTTCGTCAAGGAGCAGTATCCGGACCTGTGGAAACGGTGGGAGACATTCCTGGTCGAGTACGGTAAGAAAGTCGGCTATCCTCCCGAATACGTGAAGTACGGGCTCTGGCGCTGGCGGCGCCTCCCGAAGCAGTGGGAAGAGCTGCGTAAGACTCTTGGCATCGAGCTCACGGCGCCGGAGCAGGCCTCGGGCGAGCTAAGATTCTCCATGGTCTCCGGCTACCGGCCCTGCAAGGACGGCTCGGCCACTGCCGAGGGTAATTTCAATATGCCCCTGGACATGGAGAGCATCGAGTGCTACCTGCGCCCGATAGGCGAGGTCAAAGGCACCGAAGGCATGGTTTTCGTATCCCGGGACGGCGAGAGCCTCCAGGTCTACGCCACGGGCACCGTCGTGGCGCGGGCGAAAAACGCGGAAAAAGCCTCGGAACTCATGGTTCTGGCCGAAAAGTCCGTGCGGCGCGGCATGCTCTGCGTGGGCTGCGGCGTCTGCGTGGGGGCCTGCCCCATAAATGCTATAACCAAAGAGAAACACAGAGTAACGGTCAGCGAGGCCTGCACCGCCTGCGGCGAGTGCGTCGATAAGTGCCCGCTGGTCAAATTCAAGAGGGAAATATGAGGATCGCCATCATCGACTACGATGTCGGCAACATGCGCAGCGTGGAGAAGGGATTCGCCTACGTGGGAGTTCCTGCGAAGGTCACTAGCGACCCCTCCGAGATCGAATCGGCCGATGCCCTCGTTCTCCCGGGCGTAGGCGCCTTCGAGAGCGGCATGCGGCACATCGAGCCCCTGAGGAAAGTCGTTCTGGGCCGGGTCGACGCGGGCGTGCCGCTGCTGGGCGTATGCCTGGGCATGCAGATGCTCTACGATGAGAGCGAGGAGAACGGCCTGCACAGGGGCCTCGGCCTCGTCAGGGGCCGCATCACGCGATTCTCGAACGGCCTCAAGGTGCCCCATATGGGCTGGAATTCCCTGGAAATAACGAAACGGCACCCTATGCTGGACGGCATAAAGAACGGCTCGTTCGTGTATTTCGTCCATTCGTATAAAGCCCCGGTCAGCGATGACACGGTCGCCGCCGCCGACTACGGAGGAGAGTTCACCGCTATTGTTTCAGGCGACCGGGCGAACGTCGTGGGCACGCAGTTCCACCCCGAGAAGAGCGGCGAGACCGGGCTGAGGATGCTGAAGAATTTCGCGAAAACGGCTAAAGTGGTGTGATATTGAAGAACGTATTCGGCAGCATAGATCGGCTGATGTCGGGCTTATACAAGGACTATCTCCAATTTTTCAAGTATATGGGCGTGGGCGTCCTCGGCACGCTCGCAGACTGGGCGACCTTCTATATCCTTATCGGCTTTGCGGACGTCTATTACCTCTACGCCGTGGCCCTGTCGTATGCGGTCGGCACGGTCATCAATTTTTTCCTGAACAAGCGTTTCACGTTCAAAAACACGTATAAGAAGATCCATTTCCAGTTCCTGTCGTTCGCCCTGGTGGCGCTGATCGGGCTCGGCCTGAACGAAGCGCTTCTCTATGCTTTCGTCCACTACGTCTTCGCCAGCTCATCGGACATCGCGCTCATGGCCTCCAGGGTCATCGTGACGTTCATCGTGTTCGTGTGGAATTTTGTGGCGAATAAGCGGACCACGTTCAAAATATTCCAGTAGCGTCGTGGTCAATTCAACATAGCAATTAATTTTAAAGGAGCTCAATCAGAACTGGACTCACGCCTTCTCTTTTTCAGACGACCCCGTGAGCACTGAAGAGGTGACCTCGAAAATAGCCTTGACTATTAGATAAGAGCCCCCGACGAGGAAAATATAGTAGTACGGCACCTGCACGGCTAATGACAGGCCCGTGGCCACGATGAGCGCCATGTCGTTCCTTGTAAGGAACGCGATGACCTTGTCCATGGCGTTAGGGTTGATCTCGGCAGAGTCCATCTCGATGACGATACTGCCTTTCTGGAAGATCTTGATGAGGCTGGACTCCTCCGATATGAGTACCGCAGCGGCCTGAGGAATGCTTTCCGTGATGCCCGCGGCCGCAGCGTGCCTGGTGCCGAAGCCCGGCAGCGTGGTCGACTTCAGGACCCGGGCGCCGAACGCGACCAGCTCGCCTTTCGGCGTGATGATGACCGAGCCGTCGATGGTGGCCAGCTTCTCCACGACCACGTTCATGCCCTGCTCCGTGAGCAGCGAGTCCGACTTGATCTGGGGATAATGCGTCTCATAGAGGCCCTCGACGTCCTTGCGCTCGGCGATGATGATAAGGCTGCCTTCGCCGCTCCTCGAGATGTTCTTAGCTATGTTGAGGACGGCGTCCATGACCTTCTCTTCCTGGCCCTGCGCCTGCGTTTCCATCGTCGCCTGGGGACTCAATTTTCAGACCTCTTCGGTTAAAACCGCCGCATTTATGTTAGCATTTATGCTAGAAATACTTGTATACCGTGGAGTATATGCCTGGCTACCTGGCCCCCCACCAATTACCCATATGTTTACAAGAGTAAATATCTTATGATATACCAGTTATATAACAAGTCAAAATAAATAGTAGAAGCGCGTTTACGGTCGATAATATGAAAAATTCGCTCGTCTTCTCATGCGTCATACTCCTGCTCTTCCTCATGGGAGTAGCCGCGGGAAGCGTAGTCTATTCCGCAATATTCCTGGCGTCGCTGATAAACCGGTCGCTCGTCAACGAATGGCTGCCGTATGTGCTTTTGTTCATAGTCATCGTGGTGATGGCCGTCACGGCCTATTTCACCGTGCGGTTCGTCCGGCAGTGCCGTTTCCAGGAGATGCCTGCGCTCGGGGAAGAGCAGATCCTGCCCATTACGGCCATTATACCGGCCCTCAACGAGGAGCGGACGATCGTGGGCTGCGTCGAGAGCCTGATGGCCGCGAAATACCCGAAACAGAAGCTCGAGGTCATCATCGCCCACGAGATGCCGCCCAAATGCACGGACGCCACGCCCGCGCTAGCGCGGCAGCTGGCGGAGAAGTACGCTAACGTCCACGTCATCCCCAACCAGGACGGGCACCGGGGCTCCAAGGCGGGCGCCATCAATAACTCCCTGAGCAGCGCGAAGGGCACGATCATCGCCATCTACGATGCAGACCACATCGTCGCGAGAGACGCTTTACTGCGGGCCTCGGCTCAGTTTGCCGCAAACCCTGGCCTCGCCTGCCTGGGCGGGAAGGTCATGGTGCGGGACGTGAACTACAACTGGTTCACGGCCATCATCGGGAACGAGTGCACCGTCATCAATAACTTTTCCCGGTACATCTCCGAGCTGTTCACTGGCCAGCACATGGTTTACGGCTCGAACCTTTTCATACGGAAGGACGTTCTCGAAAAGATCGGCGGCTTCGACGAGTCCTCGCTGACCGAGGACTGCGACCTGGGCATGAAGCTCATCCAGGGTAACTATAGCATGAAGATGGACTACTCCATTAAAAGCTATGAGGAGCCGGCGATCACGCTGCGGGACTGGTGGCATCAGCGCGTGCGCTGGACGTGGGGAAGCATCAGCGTGCTGAAAAAGCATATGAAAGCGGATACCTCCGGCGGCATCAACAATAAGGGCGCCCGGACGTTTCTGCTCTACTCGCTGGGCACGACCGGCATCCTGTTCAGCATCGTGCTCATGGGCTTCGTCGGGTTCATGCTATACATGAACGTCCTCACGCCGCTGATACTGCTGATCGTCGCGGCGCCCCTCGCGGTCCTGTTCGCGGCCGAATCCATCGTCGACTTTTGCGAGGGCAGGGGCAGCGTCATCGACATGGCCATATCCATATTCATCCGCCCGTTCATCATCTACGCTTACTCGCTCGTCGGCGTGTACGCGCTCGTCATGGACGCTCTGAGCCGTGAGCGCGAATGGTACCCTAGCCAGCGGATATAAAAGTCATTTTTTCGCCTTATCGCCGGCTTTCTTCTTTCTGGCGGCATGCTTCTCTTTACAGGCACATGCGCTTTTACCGCAGGGCCCCATGCCCAGCGGCCCCGTCCCATCACGACCCGGCATGTATATCTCAAATTTAATAAGGATGTCCATTGATTTCTGCTTTATCCCTGGAGTATGCTTTTTGCCCGGACGGGCCTATTTTTAACTGGTGGTCCCATGTACAGGTCGATGCTCGGCAACGTGCGTGAAAACAGCAAAGCCCCGATGTTTGCCGCGCTGGACGTGCGGGGCGATATGTTCGACACCAGGACTTATCTTGGCCGCAATAATCTCGTCCTGTTGTTCTACCGGGGCTACTGGTGCGCCACGTGCCGCGAGGAGCTCCTCGACCTCAAGGACGAGTACGGGAACATCTCAAAGCAGGACTCGGAGGTCGCGGCCATATCAGTCGACAGCGTCGACGAGACCCGAAATATGGCGGTGGAGCTGCAATTACCGTATAAGGTCATCAGCGATCCGGACCATCGCATCATAGACATGTACGACGTCTACGACTCTGAGAATGAGACCGCTTTCATCACGCTGTTCATTATAGATAAGGCTGGCGTCGTATGCTATAAGCGCTCCATCGCGGGGCTTGAGGACGTGCTGCCCGCGGCCGAGGTCGTCAACAAATTAAAAAACATCGACACCGCCTTTTAGATATTCTCGCCCATGTAGCGCCCTTTGTATCCTTCCTGGCCAGACTCGAGCCGCATGAAGACCAATTGTAGCACACGGGCGTCCTTTTTTATGCGGAAGCCGTCTTTATTATAGACGACGAGGAGCGCCTCGCTGCGGCCCCGGTAGCCGGCGTCCCAGACGGCCGTGTGGATGCTCGCGCCCATCCTCAGCAGGCTCGACCGGGGAAGGCCAATAGCGCAGGCATCCCTCGGTATGGACACGATCTCGTTGAAAATGACCTTGTAGCAGCCCTGCGGCAGGGTCAGCCATCCGTCCTTGCCCCACTCTAGCGGCCTCGTGGCGGGAAGAGCCCGGTCGTCGTTGGAAAACCCGAGGCTTCCGGCGCCCTCGAAACACTCGACCTTCCCCGCCGTCAGCTCGAAGCCGTTCACCTGCAGCTGCTCTTTTACGTCAACGGCGCCGCTTGAGAGGCCGTCAAGGAGTTTTGTAAGTTCTGTCTTTCCGAGGATCATCGGTCCTTATCCCCTCATCGAAGGCGAGCACGTGGGGCTTGATATCCAGTACGGGCGTGCCGTCCAGCGCATCCAGGCCCTCGACTACCAGCCTATTGCCCTCAACCGACTTGAGCCTTGCGACCGTCACGCCGATCGCATTGGGCCGGAACTGGCTTCTCGTGTTAAACACGCCCGTTATGGGCCTCGATTCGTCGCCCCGCGGGTGCAGCCGGAGCTTATACCCCCGTGCGCGATCAAAGTAAAAGATGACGGTGACGAGGTCGTTCTTTTCGAGGTCCATCAGGCCGTCCTGGTATTTTTTATCGAGAACGATCTCGGATATCTGGGCCTGGAGGACGTCGGACGGTGTGTCCGGGCCCGATGAATTATGGACGTAGCCGATGGGAGTGAAAGTGATCCTCATGATGCCTCTGATGATATTTTATTTATCTATGGCCGGCGGCATAAAAAAGAAAAAATATCACTGGTGCCCCTGTGGCTTGGGCAATAGCGGATAGAGCCACCCGACAAATGATGCGGGCGAACGCGTCTGGATGTATAGCTTGCCGGGCCCCTTCAGGCGCAGCACCAGGCCTTCGCCGCCCAGCACGGTAGACTTGATCCCGCCCACCTGTTCCACGCTATAGGTGACTCCCTGCTGAAATGCCACCAGGTTGCCCGTATCGACCCGTACCTCCTCGCCCGGCTGCAGGTCGATCTCGTGAATGGCGCCGAAAGATGAGATGAACAGGTCGCCCTGGCCGAAGATGCGCAAAAAGAATAAGCTCTCGCCCGACACGAAGCCCTTCAGGCCCTGGAACTTCGTATCGATCCCCAGCGACGGCGTCGAGCAGAGGTAGGACCCGCTCTGGACCAGCCATTCGCCACTCAGCGGGATGTGCTCGACGTCGCCCATGTATGCCGGGCCGAACGTGATCACGCCCTTGCCCTGCCGGCAAGTGAACGTGTTCTGGAAGAAGGACTCGCCGCCGAGCATGGAGCGCTTCAGGGAAGACAGCAGGCCGCCCTTCGCGCTGGTCTGTATCTCGATGTTCGGCGTCATGCTGACCATGGCGCCCGACTCGGCGCTGATCGATTCTCCGGATTCCATCTCGACCTTGAGGAGAGAGTACACCGGGCGGTACAGGATATCGTACTTCATTGAATTACCCAACTTAGGTATGGGATACGAAGTGATAATTGTTACCTTTAAGGCCGCAGGATATTCAGGCCCGTCTCGAAGCCGCAGCCATATCCCGACCAGCTTTCGTTTCCATCCGGGTCGGTGTAGACTTCTATCTGGATAATGTACTTTCCCGGCGGGGTGCCCGCTCCCACCTGGAAGCCCACGGTGCGGGAGATCTTGTCGCTCGGGTTTAGCAGCACAGTGTCGACGCGCTCGCTTTCATAAACTGTGTAGTCAGTCCCGCTGTCGTTTCTGCATATGGTATGGATCTTGATCCGGCCGACGGGCGCGTTCGATATATCGACTAGCGTAAAGTGCGTGACGTACGTATCGTTAAGATACGCATACTGGCCGCCCGAGTCGCTGTGGGCAAGGTCGAGACTGAGCTGGCCCGCGGTCATGCTCTGGTCCACGTGGACCATATAATTCGGAGCGTACTGGTCGAGCGGAGTGATCGATTCCTTGATATCGAGGTCCGGCGTCACCGTCGGCACCGGCGTCGGCGTGGGCGATGGCTCCGGCGTGGCCGTCGGAGAAGGCTCTGGAGTCGCCGCGACCGTGGGCGTAGGCACGGTGGTGGGCCGCGGCGTCGGCGACGGGGCGGCAGGCGCCATCCCATACGTGACGATGAGGTATGCTGAGATGACGGCCATGCCCGTGACGGCGAAAATGATGATGACTAAGGCTATGGCCCTGCGGTTCTTCTTGACCAGGTTCAGTAGTTCATTGAGCACGAGGCGGCCTCCTGGCGGCTAAAACGACCCCCAATTAGCCCTGACCCATTATATAGCTTCTCAGTATGGATAAGATTTTTTAACGGGCAGGGACACAGATAATTCAAGTATGTCACTACAGGATACGATGGCAAGTCTGGCCTATGGCACGGCGTATCACATGGCAGAGCTGTTTTTCAGCCTCTCGAGGCTGCCCGTCGCCGGCCGGCTCTTCGAGGCCCCCGTCGCCGCAAAGAGATTCACGGTCGTGACGGTGCCGGTGAACGCAAGGGTGCAGGAGACTTCGGCCATCCTCCCGTACGACGTGGTGCGCCGGCTCGTCGATTCGGCCGCGTACGTCGCCATCGCCGACACGTGCGTTTGCCGCGATGCGCACCGCTGTAAGGATTACCCGGTAAGCCCAGGCTGCGTGTACCTGGGCGAAGGGGCGCGGTCGATCAAGTACAGGGCGAGGCCGGCCACCGGCCGGGAGGCCCTCGAATGGCTTGAACGGGCCCGCTCGATGGGGCTCGTCACCAACGTGGTCTGGTCATCCCTGGAGTTCGAGGCCATCGGCGCGAACCCGTCGAGGACTGTAGAGATCTGCTCCTGCTGCCCGTGCTGCTGCCTGATGTTCAAGACCCGCGACGCCTCGAGGGCGTACATGGATAATATCCTGGGGTTCGGCACGGCCCGTGTCTCGGATCCCGACGCGTGCACCAGGTGCACGAGCTGCGAGGCCGCCTGCCCGTTCAAGGCGGTCCGGGTGGATATGCACGCGGGCCCGGCGATCGACACAATGCGCTGCAAGGGATGCGGCCGGTGCGAAGCCGCCTGCCGGGCGGGAGTACTGAAAGTATTTCCGAATGAAAATCCTGGCGGCTTCGCCAATGCATGCAGCCCATGTACGCCGAATGCCGCGGAGCTCATGGAGCGCTTCCTGGCCATAGTTAAATAATATTTTCAGCTCGCTTTCCACATAGTATATTAACCAGTACCAACATGGTTATCAGTGGAGTGAAAGTTTGTACTGATATGACGAAAGACCTTCTCCTGTGGGACCAGACGATATTCAAGGAACAGGAATACTTCGAGCTGGATTTTTTACCTGAGAATCTGCTGCACCGGGACGCCCAGATGCGCTCCCTCAAGTTCAGTGTGGCGCCCGCTCTCCGGGGCTCGACCCCCCTGAACGCCTACTGTAGAGGCGCCCCCGGGACGGGTAAAACGTCTGCCGTACTGAAAGTGTTCGCCGAGCTGGAAAACGCCACCCAGAAGGTCGTGCCGGTCTACATCAACTGCCAGGTGGACTCCACGCGGTACGCCATCTTCGCCCAGGTTTTCAAGAAGCTCTTCGGCTACCCTCCCCCGTCTTCTGGCATATCTTTTAAGAAATTATTCTCGCAGATAGCGAAGCACCTCGTGGAAAAGAAGCGCGTCCTCATCGTCGCGCTCGACGATTTTAACTATTTGATGGCGAGCAAGGAGGCCGACGAGGTGCTTTATTCTTTATTGCGCATGCACGAGGTGCAGCCCGGCGCCAAGGTGGGCGTCATCACTATATTGAGCGACCTGACGCTGGACATGGTGCGCGACCTGACGCCCCAGGTGCAGTCGGTGTTCCTCCCAGAGGAGATCGCCTTCCCCCAGTATTCGCCCGAAGAGATCAGGGACATCCTGAAGTACCGTGTCCGCTACGGCTTTATGCAGGGCGTCATCTCCGACGACCTGATCGACCTCGTGGCCGGCTATACGGCCGATACGGGCGACCTCCGGGTGGGCATCAACATGCTCAAGCGCGCCGGCCTGAACGCCGAGCGCCGTGCCAGCCGCACCATATCGAAAGAGGACATCGAGAAGGCCTACGAGGGCTCCCGGTATATTCACCTGAACTATACCATCCGGAACCTCAAGAAGGAGGAGAAGGTCCTTTTAAAGTGCATCGTGGACTCGGGCAAAGATGAGATGATGTCCGGGGAACTCTACGAGTGCTTCAAGGGGAAGACCGACCTCGGCTACACGTCCTTCTACGAGATGGTGAACCGGCTCGAGGGACTGAAGATCATCTCACTGAACACGACGGGCAAGGGCACACGGGGTCAGAGCCGGCTCGTGTCCCTCAACTATGACCCGAAAGAGGTCGAAAAGCGCATCGACGTTTAACCACAGCGGTCACAGTGGCTTTTTTATTCACCACAGTGGTTCACAGTGGCCACAGAGGTTTCTTTTATATGCTGAAGGGGACTCGCTTCGCTCGCCCCTCGCAGACCCCGACCAGTTGATAGGCTCTGCATCTCTGTGATGCCTCTGTGACATATTTTAAAAAGACCACTGTGGCCTCTGTGAAACACTGTGGTGAAAATTAATAAAATCCTCTGTGGCCTCTGTGAAACACTGTGGTGAATTATCTCTCGGTGACCACTGTGGTGAATAATAAATCGTCCTCCGTGGCCTCTGTGGACCACTGTGGTGAATTATCTCTCGGGTGAATTATCTCTCGGTGACCACTGTGGTTCATATCACGTAGAAGCCCCAGGTGGCCCAGGTAGCCATGAGCAGCCCCTGGAGCATGGCCAGGCCGATGGTGAGGGCCTGGTCGGCGTACTCGTTTTTCGTATAACAGGCCATGATGAAGTACAGCGGGAAGACGACCAGGATGTAGCGGGACATGCTCCAGTCGGAGCCAGCCGAGCACAACGGTATAAATATTAATAGCAGGCCATAGGCGAGCTGCGATATGCCGATCTTTTTATAGCCGGCGAGCAGGACCAGCAGGGCGACGACCGTGAGGATGGCGTTGAAGCGCACGTCCATGCCCATTTCACTGAAGCGCAGGAGAAGCTGTAGCAGGGGGTTCTGCAGCGTGAAGCTCCAGAGCGCCTGGGCGTGGGCGAAGGCCAGGAAGTCGCCCGTCATGTAATACTCGTAGGCCATGAAGACAGCCAGGCCAAGCGGGGGGATAAGCAGGGCCAGGGAGTTTTTATCGATCTTCTTGGGATCAAAATGGACAGAGCATAAATATTCAACGAGCATGGGCACGATGATGATGATGCCATAGGGCCGCGTCACGGATGCCAGCGCGCCCAGCATGCCGGAGGCCAGCCAGCTTCCTTTTCGGGCATAGTAGAAGCAGGCGATGCTCAGCGCCAGGAACAGGGACTCCGTGAAGACGCCCGACAGGATGAACGCCGTGGGGAAGAGAAAGAGATACTTTATAGACCGAATAGCCGTAGCCTCGTCCGAATCCAGGAGCGCGAGCTTATAAACGTAATAGCACGAAATAAACAGGCAGACGTTCGAGATAATGATGCCCGAGAGGAGATAATCATCGGTGACGAACGCCAGAAGCTTCATCAGTAGAGGATAGAGCGGGAAGAACACGTAGTTCGTAAGCTGCGAAACGTCGGTCGTATGCGGGTACCAGTGCTGCGCTATATACAGATAGCGCTCCGAGTCCCAGACGTCCCAGATCTTTAACATGCCTGAAAAGGTTGAGATGATCCTGCCGGCGATCACGTTGTAGCCGATGACCCCGATGGCGGTCAGCATAAATCGGGTCACTATGAAGAGGAGCATCGTATAAGAGAGCCAGGATGGCACTGATAGCCCGGCGAATGAAAAAGTTATTTTATGATGACCCGATGCCGCCGCCATACCCACACCCGTATATGGGCGCTTAAGTGGACATCCTATAAAACATTAATGCACGGGCTTCCGGCTTTCGGGCATGATATCGGTGTACCACTGGTCGATGGTCTCGTACTCGCCCGTGGCCTTCGCGATGCGGACGGCGATGGAATGATAGCACACGCCGCCCTTGATGGACAGGCGATACAGGTAATCGTTGCAGGTGCAGAAATCGTCCTCGACGATATAGTCTCCGGTGGATCCCTTTACCACGAAGAAGTCCCGGTATTTCTTAACTTTTCCGGACCTCACGGTCTCCACGGCCTTTTTACCGCGGGAGCCGAACTCCTCAGCCAGGCGCTGTTCATTCTCGGGCGTGAGGCCCTGTGTCCCTATGTCCTCGAAGATGCTCAATGCCGTCTTCCATCCTGGCATATCGTTTTTATATGGGGCGGGTCGTCGATGAAGACTGCCGGTATCGAGGGGGTCAGCCGGCCAGCAAGCGCTTTCATCGCCGGCGCTTCCGTGAAATAATGGGGCGCGCTCACCAGCGCCACATCGCCACGGCCCAGAATGACGTCGTGCTTCAGCTCGGACGACAGCAGCACGTCCACTCGGGCGGCCCTCGCCGTGTCCAGCGCCAGGCGGAACCCGCTGCCCGCGACCAGCGCCGCTTTTTTTATCCGGCGCTCGTCGTCGCCGACGTATTCGACGCCACAGCCCAGCTTTTTCGAAACCTCTTCCGCGAAGGCGTGCAGCCTCGTTTCAGGCACGTTCCCGGCCCGCCCGCCGGAGAATAACTCCGGGCCGGCGAGCCCGATGAGCCCGGCGAGCACGTCGTTCACGCCGCCGGGCGCGTTATCGTAGTTCGTATGCATCGAATAGAGAGAAACATCGTTATCCAGCAGCAGCTTCAGTCGGGCCGCCAGGTCTTCGTCGATGCTATTTACCGGGTCCCAGATGAGCGTGTGGTGCGTGACCAGCATCTGCGCCCCCTCGTCGACGGCCCGCTGTATAGCGTATGGCGTCGGGTCCAGCGCCGTGGCCACCTTCGTGACGTCGCCCCTGCCCTTCACTATCAGGCCGATCCGGCCCGCGTCGAATTCATCCGCCAGGTCCGGGGGGGCGATCTCCTCCAGCCTGGAAACGAGGTTACTGAGCTTCATAAATACACTTACAGATGTAATTGTCGCATGAATAAATTATAGTCTTTTGGTGAGCACTCCAAAAATATTAAACATCGTGTGCAATCGAATTAGATTGACAAATGGCACAAAGTTAATAATGTCAAAAACCTACTGATTTTAGATGCAGGATAGCCTGGTGGACACTTACGGCAGAAGGGTAACGAGCCTCAGGATGTCATTAACGAACAGGTGCAACCTTCAATGCATCTATTGCCACAACGAGGGCGAATCCGGCTCCGGCAAGGAGATCGCCGTGGACGAGATCGCCCGCCTGGCGCGCATCGCCTCAAAGTATGGCGTCGACCGGGTGAAGTTTTCCGGCGGCGAACCGCTCTTACGCAGGGACCTCGAGGATATTTTAAGGGCCCTGCCGCCGCTGAGGGACGTCTCGCTGACCACGAACGGCACGCTTCTTGCCCCAAGGGCAAAAAAATTAAAGGATGCGGGGCTTGACCGGGTCAACGTCAGCCTCGATACGATGAACAGCAGCCGCTTTGACTGCATCACGCAGCGTAAGGGCCAGCTCGGGCATGTCATGGAAGGTATAGACGCCGCACTCGATGCGGGCCTGACGCCCGTTAAGCTAAACATGGTCTACCTGAAAGGCATCAACGAGGACGAGGTCGAGCACATGATCGAGTTCGTCCGGGGCAGGCCTCTGGTCCTGCAAGTCATCGAGCTCATGAACTTCCACGGCACCTTCAAGTATCACGCCGATATCTCGGCGCTGGAAAAGTCCCTTAAGGCGAGGGCGGACGATTACAGGTGCCGCGAGATGCACCGCCGCACCAAGTATTACCTGCAGGGCGCCGAGGTGGAGATCGTACGGCCCATTGATAATTCCGAGTTTTGCATGAACTGCAATCGTCTTCGGGTCACGTCCGATTTCAAGCTAAAGCCGTGCCTGCTGCGCAACGATAACCTGGTTAACCTGCGCGGGCTTGACGACGATGAGCTCGAAAAGGCGCTGCGGTATGCGGTCGGCATCCGGGAGCCGTTCTTCAAGGCCACGCCAATAGCGATACCAAAAAAGGCTGAAAAGGCTACCTCCGATAATTAATCGTCTGGACTCGATAATGCTTTCTAAGCTTGATAAGAATGCCCTAAGACTTTTTTCAGCCATGAAGCGACCCTAAGCGGGCCTGAAGCTGCACGAAGGCATTATTAAATATTTATGCTGCGTCGAATATTGATAGGTCATTGTTTAGCAAGTAGTCTTATTTTTATCGTTTGCGTAATAGCCAAATTTATCGATAGTTTCCGATTATCTTTTTCAATTTTTATGCTTTGTTGAATATGCCCTTTTAAGTCTCGGAGTGCACGGAGGCACTATTTTTCACCACAAAGGCACGAAGAGCACGGAGGCTCACAAAGTCTTTTTTATAATTAAGAGACAAAGGACACAAAGCCGCTTTTTGAACTTCTAAGATACAAGGGATATGAAGGCATGATGGCAAAAAGTGCTCTTGTTCATTCCATTGTGTCTTTGTATCCTTCGTGCCCTGACCGCCAATGAACCGGCTTTGTGTACTTTGTAACTTAATCTAAAAAGAAAACTTTGTGGGCCTCCGTGCTCT
>NZ_DATJPM010000067.1 GCF_035506375.1 Methanocella sp. | reverse complement strand
TATATTCATGATAAAATATTTAAATCTCAAGCATAATAGCCTGTTAATGGTCAGCCGCCCAGGAGAGCAGTGTGTGCTAAGCATAATCCGGAGAAGGCCGGCAAGCCCAAGCCGAAGAATGCATAAATTTTATATAAATTTTATATTATTTTAAGCCATTTTTTTACGATATTTTCGCTTAAATCGTTCATAAAACACTATATCTACACCTTTTAACAAATATATATTATATAAAGTAAAAATTCTATACCGATTGCAGCTAAAGATCATTATCTATCGATTGCCGGCCCACGCGGAAAGTCGAACGCGCCTGGCCGGGGAAGGCAGGCGACGCCGCCCGCATGAGCGGCAGGCAGGACCTCGGCAGGAGGCCATACAGATGAGTAAATTATGCTTGGGATTTGAAGTCCACCAGCCCTTCCGGCTCAAGCCGGACTTTAGCCCTCAAAACGGTACAGCGGAGAGCCTGGAAAGCCTTTATTTCAGCGAGGCTAACCGGGATATCCTGGATAGGGTAGCCGATAAATGCTATATCCCCGCCACGGGCGTCATCCTGGACAGCCTGGATAAGGGGTTCAAGTGCGCGTTCAGCCTGTCCGGCACGCTCGTCGAGCAATTAGAAAAGTGGAGGCCGGACGTGCTGGGCCTCTTTAAGCAGGTGGCCGCCCATAGGAACGCCGAGATGCTTGCCCAGACCTACTTCCACAGCGTCGCCAGCCTCTTTGACCTGGGCGAGTTCGAGGAGCAGGTCCGGCTCCACAAGAAGATGCTGAAGGCCGAGTTCGGCGTCACGCCGCAGGTAATTGAGAACACCGAGTTCATCTTTAATAACGATATCGCCCGCTCGGCGAAAAAGCTGGGCTTCAAGGCGATATACACGGAGGGCGTCGAGCGCGTCCTCGGGTGGCGGAGCCCGGACTACGTATACTCCTGTAACGGCATCAGGCTGCTCATGCGGAACTACCAGCTATCGGACGACGTGGCGTTCCGCTTCAATAACCGGGACTGGGACCAGTACCCGCTCATGGCCGATAAGTTCGCCTCCTGGGTGGCGGCGTCGCCTGGCGACTACGTGAACGTGTTCGTGGACTACGAGACCTTCGGCGAGCACCACTGGGAGGACTCGGGTATCCTGGAATTTTTACGATGGCTGCCCGTGGAGTGCCTCGGCCGCAGCGTCGAGCTCATCACCCCCTCGGAGGCGGCCGCGATACCGGCGAGGGACGAGCTCAGCATAGAAGAGACCATCTCCTGGGCGGACGTGGAAAAGGACGCCTCGGCGTGGCTGGGCAATACGATCCAGCACACGGCGCTCAAGGCCATCCAGCGAGCCCGCCCTTATGCGAAGGATAAGAAGATGTGGCGCTACCTGCAGACGAGCGACCATTTCTATTACATGGCGTCGAAGTTCGGCTCCTGCGCCGACGTGCACAGCTACTTCAGCCCCGGCGCCTGCCGGCCCTTCGATTCCTTCGCGGCGTACATGCGCATCCTGTCCGACTACGAGAGCCGGGCGGCTAAAAAGATGAAGCCCCGGTCGGCCGCCATGGAGCTGCGCACGGTGCCGCCGGAGGAGGCTTTCCAGTTCTACACGTCGAACGCCTACACCGGTTTCACGGCCTATAGCCTTGACGATATGTGTGATCTGCTTAACTACGTGCCAAAGGATTCCGTAGAGCATCACATGAAGAACAAGGACCTGTCCCGCTGGGTGCAGGACGTGCTGGGCGATGAGAGGCTCGCCGGAGAGATGGAGGAGTGTAAGAGCAGGCTGGAGCTTATAGATACGGCCACGAAAAAGAAAGATGCGCTATGGACAAGCTTAAGATAGCCTTCTTCTGCTGGGAGTCCATCTACTCCGAGAAGATCGGCGGGCTGTCGCCCGGTGCCACGTACCTGGCGGAGACGCTCGCGAAGGACCACGAGGTCCACTTCTTCACCCGGGGCCGGGTTGAGGAGAAGGAGATCAAGGGCGTGAAGTATCACTATTGCTGGCCCAGCGCGAATAATATCGTGGACTACTGTAAGAATATGAGCGACCAGATGGTGGAGCGTTTTCGCCAGTATGACTCTCCTCCGTTCGACATACTCCACTTCCACGACTGGCACGTCGTGGAGGCGATGCACCAGCTTCAGGACCGCAATACGGTCTTCACTTACCATTCGACGGAGTTCGGGCGTATCGGGGGCCGCTTCGGCGACTGGTGGGAGTCGAAGGAGATCGCAGGCAAGGAGTGGTACGGGGCGCTGATCGCAAAGCGCTGCACGGCCGTATCGCAGACGCTCAAGAACGAGGTCATGTGGCTCTATAAGGCGCCCGACGAAAAGGTCGATGTCGTGAACAATGGGATATTCCCCGAGGCCTACGATGCCATGATCGACGCGGGCGAGGTAAAGAAGTCCTACGGCATCCACCCGCTGGCCCCGCTCGTCTTTTTTATCGGGCGCATGGAGTACCAGAAGGGCCCGGACATGCTGGTCGACGCCATACCCCGCGTGGTCGAGAACAAGTGGAGCGCACAGTTCATCATGGCCGGCGAGGGCAGCATGAAGCACCAGCTTGAGGAGCAGGCCCATAACATGAACCTGCCGGTAAGATTTTTAGGCTACATACCGGACTCGGAATATATCCGCTTTTTACATGCCAGCGATGTCGTTGTCATCCCCAGCAGGAACGAGCCCTTCGGCCTGGTCTTATTAGAGGCCTGGAGCGCTAAGCGCCCGGTGGTGGCCTGCGACGTGGGAGGCCTGTCCGAGAACATCGATAATTTTGTCAACGGCGTGAAGGTTCACCAGAACCCCGAGTCCATTGCCTGGGGCATTAATTATATATTGAACGGCGTCAACGGGGTAGCCGGCTATGGCTGGAACGGCCGGAAGAAGGTCGACCGCCTGTTCCGGTGGGAAGTAAGTGCGAGAAAAATGATGGATGTTTACAAAAAGGTGTTACCGTGAAGCTTGCATATTTTGTGGATGAGTTCCCGCCCTTTTTCCGGGGCGGGCTGGGCACGTACGCGATGGAGATCACGAAGGAGTACATCCGGACCGGCAACGAGGTCACCGTATTTTCCAGGAATACGGGCAACGACCCCACCAAGGACGACTGGAACGGCGTGAACGTTCACCGCCCGAAGCTGATGAACCTGACGGATGTGCTCTCGGTGGTCAGCCCGGGCGACGTGCAGCGGTGGGACGCCAGAGGCCAGCAGTTCTTCACGGAAACGCTCCTGTATAACATGCTGTCCGCCTCCAAGCTGGTGAACAGCCTCGTGGCCGTCGAGAAAAAGCAGTACGACATTGCCGTTTCCCACGACTGGCTGGCCTTTCTCGCGGGGATTGTCACGAAAAGCAACCTCGGCCTGCCGCTGGTCGTCCACTACCACTCGACCGAGCAGGGCCGCACCGGCAGCGGCTCGGCCGCAGTCAAGGACATCGAGCGGCTGGCGGCCATGAAGGCCGACCTCATCGTCACGGTCAGCTACGCGATGCGGGACGAGCTGGTCAAGCTGGGATATCCGGAGCAGAAGATACGGGTCGTGTATAACGGCGTGGATACGGACAAGTACCGCCCGGATCTATATTCTCCGGCGGAACTCAAGGCGTTCCGGGAGAAGATCGGTGTCGGCGACTCGCCCATGATCTTCTTCGTGGGAAGGCTTACGTGGGTGAAGGGCGCGGACACGCTTACCATGGCCATGAAGGAGATCGCCAAGGAGGTGCCCGACGCTAAGCTCGTCATCCTGGGCAAGGGCGAGCAGGAGAGCATGCTTAAGCAGATCGTCTCGTCCAATAGTCTGGAAGAGAATGTCATATTCAATTTCAGCTATGTCCCGGAGGAGGAGAGGCTAAAATACTATGCGGCGTGCGACGTCGCCATATTCCCCTCGAAATACGAGCCCTTCGGCATCGTGAGCCTGGAAGCCATGGCCATGGGCAAGCCCGTGATCGTGGGGGCGACCGGCACGTCCGGGTTCCGGGAGCAGGTCATCCCGTTCGGGCCCAATATCTGCGGCTTCCACATTAACCCGCATGACCCTGGCGACGTGGCAAAGTTCACCATTATCCTGCTGAAGGACCCGGAGCTAAGGAAGAGCATGGGCATCAACGCCCGCCGGCATGTCCTGGAGAGCTTCACATGGGATATGGCGGCGAAAAATACGCTGCGTGTTTACGATGAGGCCATCGAGTTATATAAAAAGAAGCAGCAGGCCCTCTACGACAGCGTCTGCAAGTTGCCGCCCCCCGCATGATCCGATTCTCCGGGGACCTGCACGGCTATACGTTCGCCAGGCGTAAGGAGTATCTGCTGACGGCGGGCGACGCCTATTGTTCTTCGTCCCTGGCCGGCAATACCCGTAAGTACCACGGCCTAATCGTGGCCGGCAGGCGGGTATATTTATCCGGCCTCGAGGAGCACGCTAACGGTGAGCACATTTCCGTACACCGCTACGCAGGGGCCCTGCAGGATAAAGGGCTTTTTTTCCTAAACGGCTTCGAGCTTTATCCGCCCCGATTTTATTATATGGTCGACGGCGCGTCGATAAAAAAGACCATAGAGTTCGACGGCCGCCTAACGATCCGCTATGATGTGGAAGGCGAGGCGGAATTGCGCATAAGGCCCCTGGCCACGGACCGGAGCTACCACGAGGTTAAGCGGAATGTCGTGCTGGAGATGGCCTGTACAGAGAACGGTTTCCGGGCAGGCAGATTATCGATGCAGTCTGGTCTGCCGTTCGTCGAGGACCCGCAGGCTTACTATAGCGTATTCTACGAGCGCGACGCCGAGCGAGGATATGACCATGTCGAGGACCTGTATTCGCCGGGCTATTTCCACGGCCTGGTGAAGGATGGCTCGGCCACGATTTACGCCTCCATAGATGGTTTCGAGAGAGTTCTTAGAGATGACTCGGAGCCCACTGGCCCCATGGATTACCTGGGCCTGGCGGCCGACAGCTTTTTGATCGACGATACGATCTATGCCGGCTACCACTGGTTCGCCGAGCCCTGGGGCCGGGACACGTTCGTCAGCCTGCCCGGGCTGTTGCTCGAAATGGGCAAGTTCGATGAGGCGAAACGGGTCTTTCGCCATTTTGGAAAGCAGATAAAGAGCGGGCTGATACCGAACCGGATCCCGGGCGGCCACAATTCCAGCGACGCCCCGCTGTGGTTCATTTACGCTTTGAGGAAATATTTCGAGAAGCGCGGCGACCCGGCTTTTCTCCATGAGGGAAAGGCGTGGGTTGAAAAAATACTGAGTGGCTATCCGGAAAGCGAAGTCGCCATCCTCGGCGGCGCGTTGATCTCGTCCGCTCCAGAGTCGACGTGGATGGATACGCGCTATACGGCCAGAAAAGGTAAAGCCGTAGAGGTGAACGCCCTCTGGATCAACGCCCTGGAAGTAGCCGAACAGATGGAATTAGCGCCGCCCGTTAAGCCCGTTGCGGCCCGCCGTGAGTTTGGCAAATTCTGGGACGAGGAAAAAAACTGCCTTTTTGATATCATCGATCCTTTCGACGATGCTGTCCGGCCCAATCAGGCCATCGCCGTCGCTCTCGGGGCCGTTGACGGTGAAAAAGCGAGGAAGGCCATGGGCGTTGTTCGAAAAGACCTGCTGACGCCGTATGGCCTGAGGACGCTGTCGCCCCGGGATGGCCGCTACACTGGAAGATACAGCGGCGACGCATCGTATCATAATGGCTGTGTTTGGCCCTGGCTCATGGGCTTTTATGTCGAGGCCGCGCTGAGGATCGGCGAGCCCAAAGAAAGGCTGAGGCCGCTGCTGGAGCCGCTTTTATTGCATACGCATGACGCCGGGCTCGGGACGATATCGGAAATATTCGATGGCGACGCGCCCCACGAGCCCAATGGGTGCATATCGCAGGCGTGGAGCGTGGCGGAGCTGATAAGGGCGCATAACCTGCTTCGGCAGGAACGGCAATTTTGTAAGCCTTTTTAAGCCTTATATTGAGAATCGACGATGTCGTTTCGGTTCGCCAGACATTTTTCCAGGTCGAGCTTCAGGCCCATATCCCGGCAGATCTTTTCCTGCTCCTTCAGGGCGCCGAGCGCCGTATCGGCATCACCCTTCGCAAAAAGTGTCATGGCCTTATCGCCCAGGCATTCCTGCAGGCCGTACGCATACCCTATTTCGCGCAGCATAGCCTCCGCCTGGCCGTGTAGCTCCACAGCGTCATCGATACGGCCTTTCATCCGCTGGTCGACGGCCAGGTAGTTCAGCGATACCGCCAGCTCGCGCCGGTGGCCGATCTTACGGCAGATAGTCGCCTGCTCCGTGTGCAGGGACACCGCACGATCAATGTCGCCCTGAAGGCGGTAGACGATCCCCTCCTGGCCCCTGATATACTGGAAAATATAGTCGTCCCCGTTCTCCAGGCAGATCCGCCGCGTATCCTTGATCAGCGTGAGCGCACCGTCCAGGTCGCCCGTTTTGACGAGGACCGTAATCTGCCATATCAGGGATTCGGAGATGCCGAACATATTCCCAAACCCATGGGATATCTGCTCGGACTCCTTCAAAAGCCCCATCGCGGCTTCAAGATCGCCCTGCCACATGTATATGATTGCCTGGTTTACAAGCGAGATCCCTAAATAATCCTTATTATTCACCTTGCGGCTCAGCTGCTCCTGCTCCCTTAACAGGGTCAGGGCGCCTCCGAGGTCCCCTCTTACCCGCAGTATATTCCCCTGGTCGCCCATTGCGGCCTGAAGGCTATCGATATTTCCCGTTTCCCGGCAGATCCTTTCCTGTTCCTTTAGTAATTTCATGGCCCCTTCTGTATCCCCGTGGACCCGGAGGATGAGGCTCTGGCAATTGAGCGATTCCGGGAGGTCGTGGAGGCTGCCGATCTCGCGACAGATCCTTTCCTGCTCCTTGAGCATCCCCATGGCGGTGTCGAAATCGCTCCTGTGCCACAGGATCTCGGCCTGCTTTAACAATGAAAATTGCAGGCCATCCTGGTTATTGGTCTCGCGGCAGATCCCTTCCTGCTCCTTGAGCAGGCCCATGGCGAGGTCGTAGTCGCTCCTATCGATCGCGATCCAGGCACGGTAGCTGAGGCAGCGCTGCAATCGATCCCGATCGCCCTGCCCCCGGTAATGGTCGATCAGATAGTCCAGCAATCGGAGGGCTTCGTCGAAGTGATAGGTATTCCGGAACATCTCCAGGATCGCCTCGAGGTCTTTATCGTCTTCCTTTTGCGGGGAAAGCAGCACGGGCTGGTAGATGTCCGCCATGCGGATACTCGAGGTCGCCTCGATCCGCGTCCACTGCTCCATAATGCTAAAGCGATCCGTTTCCCACGCCTTACGGATAAAGCGCAGGTCGCGTAGCAGCGCCCGGAGGTCCGCGGATCTCCCGGCCGAATACAGGTGCAGGGGAAGATACCGGGCCATATAAGGCGAAACGCCGTCCACGCCCCGTTGATATTGGCCCCAGCCATAGGCGGCCAGTATCTTATGCCCCTCCGAGATGCTGGTATAGAAAATGTCCTGCTTTTCCTCGTCGGTAAGCCACTCGACGACGGAGCGATGGAAGGGCGTGATGACTCCCCCCTCCACCGTAAATATCGAGCCCAGCGACCGGCGGAATTTCCGCTCATCGTGCGGATTCCAGCCGAAGATCTCCGAGAGCATCTTCATCGGCACCGGCTCCTGGACCGCCAGCAGCACCTCAAGCGGGGGGCGGATGGCGGATTCCCAGAGGCCGACGTCTGGAAACTGGCGCTCGAAGAATTTGAGGTATATTCCGCCCAGGCCCCGCGGGAACTCTTCCAGCCTATCGAGCGACAGCCCGCCCTGGTCCAGGCTGCGCAGGATCCATTCCACGTAGAGAAATAGCCCGTCGCTCTTTTTCACGATGCTTTCCACGACAGCGGCCGGCACCGCCTTTCCCGGGTAATATTTCCCCAGCTCGCGCCGGAGGAATTCGCGTATGTCGCGGTTATTCCTCGGGTCCGAAATGTTGAGGCTGAATGGATGATATGCCTGGAGGTAGCCCGTCACTTCCGGGTCCGGCCGGCTGGTGACGATGAGCTTCAGCCACTCGGGTGCCCTCTCGAATTCCGTGGCGATGAAACTCGCGAACTCGTTTTTCCCCGCCATGGTCGCCTCGTCAAGGGCGTCGATCAGGATTACGACGGGCCGGGCCGGCCGGGGATAATTCGACGAGAGGGGCTGGACGATCAGGTGGTCGAACAGCGACCGGGGATTAAGGCTTTCCAGGTCGTCGAGCTTGAGGCGCTTGAGCCGCTCCTCGTATTCCGGCAGCTGGGTACTGAGCTGGTAGGCCATGGACATGATGCAGCGGCGGGTATCCGTCTTCGTGACGTTGCCGTAGCTGCAGAAATGGAATCCCCGGACCTCCAAAAGAGTGGTGCAGAGCCAGGCGGAGATGACGGTCTTGCCGACGCCGGGCGCGCCCGTAAGCCAGAAGATCCTCGAGGCGCCGGGGTCGGCCAGCCAGGCCTGGACCTCGTCCAGGACCCAGGAGCGGCCGCTGAAGCGCTTCAGGTTGTAGCTTATCTCCGCGTCGAAGGAGATCGGCTTCAGTACGTTCACGACATGTGAGTGGAAGCCTTCGAAATCGATGCGATCGTTCTCGATGGCTTCCAGAAGACGCTCGAATTTTTGCCGGTAACGATCCTCCCGCTCCACCAGGGGAAGGCAGCCCTCCATGTCCAGCCACTGGATGCGGCAAATTGAAAGAGGCGGCTCGCACTGGACCAGCATGATAGGGATGACCTTGAGGTTGAGCTGAATGGCCCGGGCGAGCTCGTTCAGGCAGAAGCCATCCGGCCGCCGGACCGAGTAGGGCGTCATCAATAGCAGGAACAGGCCGTTCTTACCGGCGGCCGATACCCGGGCCAGGCCATCCTCGATATATTGCTCCCAGTCCACCCCGAGCTCGATGCGCTCGAGATCGAACCAGACGTCGTATCCTCTGGCGACCAGGTCATTTTTCAATCGAAGGACCAGGGGCACGCTCTCGTCGTGGCCGTAGCTGAGAAAGATCCGCTTACGCGAAGGTGGACTGGATTGGGGGCTGGGGTCCATGGGTTCAACTAATTATTGACGATTCGATGCTTAAATACATCGGGCCTGAAAAGAAAAAGAAGTTTTTAAGTTAAATTCGCTGTACGATCATCCAATGAATTTTCCATCGTTTAGTGTCTGGATAATGAACCTCTGGCCGCCCACGTGTCGATACGATCTTTTAACACGTTCTTCCTGAACTATGTCAAAGAAGAAGGCGTCGTAGCCTTTTATTTTAGGTGTCCCGGGCCTGACGGAAAATTCGACGACGTACAATTCATCATGCGGAATCTTTACCTCGATTCTGGCCTGAGGCTCTTTTATCGCGACCCTGCTGCCTCCGGCAGCCTCGACTCCCCGGCCGGGCATTCCGTCGGCCTGCCACCGGCTAAACAGGGAGGGGCCCAGGTCCAGTTCCACGTCACCCAGGTCCAGCACAGATCTGGGCAAGGGATACGGGCTTTCAAGGGGATATTTTACAGCGGATTGGAACGTTAGCCGAATTGGCGCGAGACCTCTCTCGGGCTTTTGTTCAGGAACCGGCATATGTTCGGGGTCGGGCTTACGGTATTTGAGGATGCTATTGACGAGCAGCTGTCCGCGCCAGCCCCAGACCAGTCTTTCCGCGATGGTGACGTTTTTCCACGCGATATTGTTATTATTCCTCACGTTCTCCCAGAGGTTTGGCCCTTCAGGGGACGTCATGCCATAGGGCGCATGGCGGATGGTCTCGATCCGTGCCAGCAGGCAAAAATGGGTCCGGTCCGCCCCGAATGCGGCATAATCCGCGGGGTCGGGCGGGACCCAGTCGAAGCGCAGCGGCTTCATGGAGCTCGGGCCCACGCTTCCGATGGCCATTTCTCCGATCTTGCCGCCCATCGGTGCGGGCGCCGTGACCGAGCCGTCCCACGGGGCGGGCCAGCCCAGTCCGGTCGATGCCTTCGCCCAGTAGAGTATGACCTTGCCCCCGCTGGATTGCCTGCAGCCGCGGTTCCGGATATTGACATATATGTGATTCGTCTCGCCCGGTATGAGATTCCCGCTCTCGACGATAAAAGGCCCGCTGGGAGGGTTTACGAATATGTCGTCGCTGGCGAACATCGGGCCGGCGGCGGTATCCGGCTCGGATCCCAGGTCCCGGGGTGAATCGCGGATCCACAGATCTGCGGCGCCGTTCGGCGTCGGCGGCACGTAGCCCTGGGAATCCCGGATCGAGCGCCGGTAGCCGTTCAACAGGGCTTCCATCCGCCGCGCCTGCCCCGCGGTGAACATGGCCATGCAGCGGTCCTGGGCGTAGTCCATATAATTGATGAACATGTCCCCGTTTGGACTGGCATTTTTACAGGAGATATGGGGAAATCCCAGGCACCTTTTATTCGGGTCCGACGATGCTGTGCATGTTTGATAATAGTATTCGGTGTTGGTGTTAGGTATTGAGTGGGGGCATAGGAAATTATAGTCTTTCTGGTTCGGCGTATCCAGGACAAAGTCCGTATTTAAGCAATTGTAATTTACGTCGTCGCCCCACGGGTGGTGCAGGTTGAGCCAGTGGCCGACCTCGTGGGTCGTCGTCCGGCCTTTATCAAACGGGGGAGCCTTATTCAAGGTACCAAAATAATCATAATGTATTACGACGCCGTCCACTTCCCTGGGCCAGCCGGGAAAGGTCGTATAGCCCGCCCAATCGCCATCATCAATGTTACATACCCATATGTTGAGGTATTTATCCGTTGGCCAGGCATCATGCCCGCCATTCTGAGTCCCATCCGGGGCGACAGACGAATGCTTTACCTTGTCCAGCGTCGGGTCCGTTTTTAAGGCATCCATATCAGGTGGACTGAATTTCGACATGGTTGTTTTTGTCCATGTTATCGCGCCTTCTGGTATATAATCGCAGTCAGGGCCACGCTTCGCCAGCTGAAATTCGATGCGGGTATCCGCGGCCAGGGCGGCAAAATCGGAGCATAGCCTCTCGGCGAATTGGATGCCGTCGGTGTTCATCTTCTGATAGTCGCGGTTGAGCGCATCGATCTGGCTGTTAACCTGATCCCGGCTGACATACTGGTCCTGGGTGTTGTAAACCACGTGCACGACGACGGGTATTATGATGAGGTCGGGCCTTAATCCTACGAGACGACTTATCAGCATATATTCATCTGTTTTCGCGAGTATCTCTCGCCGCGTTTTCGCATACGCTGGATTGAATTCAAATAAAATCCTGTGGATCTCGTCCGTTGCGCATCTTGTGGCTATTCTATCCATATACTCCTCAATTCCTCCTTAAATAAGGCTTTAACCGTAGAACGGAAAGTCTAAACAAATTGGGATCGGACATAAAAAAGTCAATCCTGCGAATCCGACTTAAGCCATACGATTGATTATTTAGCATATAGTTATCCACACCCCTATTTAATGTCTTTTCTTCGGCCGACAGCAATCATTATGGATACTATCTAATTGACTACCATTAAAATTTAATTCTTAATTTAAAATAGATATATTTATCAATTTTAAACGTATAATTATAGTGGGTTATTGCTGGAAAGATATGCGGTCGAAGGACTAGCGATCGTGCCCAGGATAATAACCCGGGACAGGTGAAATCGAAATGCCGCCAACGCATTGTGCTTCTATGAGGCCGGGGGTTGAAAAAATGGATTGTAAGCCCCTTAAGGCTACGATGAGTATACTTTTAAAATATAATATAACGATTGAAGAATTGATGGAGATAATGGCCATATCGGAAGACCTTCAAAAACTACAGAAATCGGATTCCAATACCTATAAGGAGCTTACGAAATTGTATAAATTGTACAAAA
>NZ_DATJPM010000066.1 GCF_035506375.1 Methanocella sp. | reverse complement strand
GGCACCGGGGATGAACATGAAAGCGCTTTTTGCCTGCGTGCCTTTGTAACCATTGTGTGCTTAAGCACAAAAAGCGGGTCATTGTGTCCTTTGTGCCGATATAAAAAATTCTTTGTGGGCCATTGTGCCCATCGTGCCATTGTGGTGAAAATAGTGCCTTCGTACCCTCCGAGCCTTAAAAAGATATATTCAACACAGCAATTCGAAAAAGAAAGTAACTACTATGCCAGCCTATAGGCCGCCGGATTATAGGCCAAGGTGGGATTTCTGGAAGGTACGGGCACACTTCTCGCTGCAAAAATACCTGTAGCGCTTTCCGTCCCCCAGTTTGAAAACGACGATGGCCTTATCGGTCGGCACGTCCCGGCCGCAGACGGGGTCCTTTTCTATCATGCTAAAACCTTTACCTCACCCGTATTTATGACGGCCCCTCGCTTCCGGTGATTATTTCGTCATCCAGGCCCATTTTCATGTATGAACAGGCTGGCGGGAGAGAGCAGCAGTTACCTGAAAAATGCGGCCGCACAACCGGTCGACTGGTACCCGTGGGGCGACGAGGCGTTCGAGAAGGCAAAAAAGGAGAACAAGCCGGTATTGCTTTCCATAGGGGCGGTCTGGTGCCACTGGTGCCACGTCATGGCGCACGAAAGCTGGGAGGACTCCGAGACCGCCCATATGGTCAACGAGCTCTTCGTGCCGGTCAAGGTGGACCGGGACGAGCGCCCCGACCTGGATAAGGCTTACCAAGAGGCGGTCGGGATGCTCACCGGGCAGGGCGGGTGGCCCCTCACAGTATTTTTAACGCCGGAAAAAGAGCCGTTCTACGGAGGAACGTATTTCCCTAAGATATCGATGCACGGCATGCCCTCGTTCATGGAAGTCATGCAGGCCGTGAGCAAGGCTTATAAGAATAATCCCGGGGCCATCAGCCATACGGTATATCAGCTAAAAGAGCTCATGGCGAAAGCCCCTCCGAAAAAAGAGGCCATCGACGAGGAAATGCCTGGTTCCGTGACGGGCGATATCCTCTCGAGCTTCGATACGGCGAACGGCGGCTTTGGGCGAAGCATGAAGTTCCCCTACTCGGAGATCCTGCTGTTCCTGATGCAGCGTTACGAGGATGTCCATGACGGCAGCGTCTGGCACGCCGTGGATAAGACGCTGCGCGGCATGGCAGCCGGCGGCTTCTATGACCAGGTCGGCGGCGGCTTCCATCGCTATGCGGTCGATCCGGCCTGGAAGGTGCCGCACTTCGAGAAGATGCTGAACGATAATGCGCTGCTATTGAGGGTATACTTAAATGCTTACCGGCTATCGGGAGCCGAATATTTCAGGCAGGTGGCGAATGAGACGAACGCCTTTGTGTTCCGCTGCCTTGCCCGGGAGCCGGCCGGGTTCGTGTCTTCCATCGATGCGGACCTGCAGGGTGAAGAAGGGGCGTATTTCACCTGGACTGAGGCGGATATCCGCTCGATATTAGGCGATAGCGCGGACGCGTTCATCCGCGCTTACCACGTCGAGCCGGGCGGTAATTTTGAGGCGCATGGCAAGAATGTACTTTATACTCCCGGTGAACACGACAAGTCCCGCTTCGCCGTGGAAAAGCAGAAGCTGCTGGAAGCCCGGCAAAAGCGCCAGCTGCCGTTCATCGATACGGCTGTCCACGCGGGCTGGACGGCGCTCATGGCCACATCGCTGGCAATGGCATATAATGTTCTCGGAGACATCCGCTGCCTGGATCATGCCACGAAAACCGCCGGATTTTTAATGGATTCCATGTACGTGGATGGCACGCTATTCCGCATCTACACGGACCGCCCGTCTGTGGACGGGTTCCTGGACGATTATGCGTGCACCATCGAGGCGCTCATCGAGCTTTTCCGCACGACACAGCAGCCCCGATACCTGGAATCGGCCGTTCAGCTTCTGGCGGCCTGTGACGAAAAATTCCAGGACCGCGAGAACGGCGGATACTTCTACGTACAGGAAAAAGACCGCACACCGCTCAACATGGACAAGCCAATCGTCGATTTCTCGGTGCCCGCCTCTAACCCCCAGATGGCGCTGAGCCTGATGAAGCTTCATTATTATACAGGTGATCTGGGATACCTCGGCCGGGCGAAAGAACTGCTTGAAATATTTACAGCCGAAGCAGCCATGCACCCGATGGGCTGCGGCACGTACTTCTCGGCGCTCGACTATTACCTGAATAGGCCCCTTGAGGCAGTAGTGGTCGCCGGTCGCGCGGAAGGCGAAGGCCTCGTTCGTCTGATCAATAGTCGTGTCGATAAAGCGGTCGTCCTTCTCGACCATGGACAGGGCCGGAGGCTGCCTGCCTTCGAGGGCAAGGCGATGCTCGACGGAAAGCCCACTGTATACTTTTGCAGTGAAGGAGCATGCGAGGCTCCAATGAGCGACATTAAAAAGGTCAAGGCTTATTTATCGAGGCCATAGCACCGGGCTTCCATGGCCAGGGCGACGTCGTCGGCACGCCGGGACAGCGAGGATACCAGGGGAACTATGACAGCGGCCATGCCCCGGGCCGTGCCGTGGCGGACGCCACGGGCTTCTTGTGCCAGCCTGATGGACGCATATTCTTCGCTGACCATGGGGATGAACGCGAGGGCGAGCATCGTCATCGTGGCGATATCCCGGCCTACACTGGAGCCGGCGAGCCGGTCCAGAGGGCAAAAAGCGCGCTCGATCGTCTTTGTAAGCTCTGCCTCGCCCGTCGTTATAGTTACGGCTGAGCCCGCCAGGTACAGCGGCAGCATCCGAAGGGCCGACAGCGCGGCCAGGTTGATTCCATCGACGGTAATGTTCAATATCCACCATCTGGCCAGGATATCGCCCCCTCCCTGAAGCAGTGCCTGTAGTGCCGAGATGGCGACGATGAAAGGCAGAGCGGGCAGCAGCATCCTGAGCAACCGCACCAGGCTGGCTTTTAGAATGAGGATGAAGAGGGCGACAGCAACGACCGGGATATAAAGCCATGGAATGGGGAGACCAATGATGAGCACGCTCATCATGGCCAGCGCCAGTATCTTAACACTGGCCTTCATTTATCCTCCTGAAGCAGGCCGCGGCCGCCTCCGGCGTTATGTCCCATGGCACATCGGCCCCCATTTTTCTCAGCGTCCTCGCCACTATGAGCGACTCAGGCAACGCAAGCCCCACAGTATCTTCCAGTGTAACCAGCTTCTCCGGCTTATCGTCGAAGATAACCTTTCCCTGGCTCATCACGAGCATGCGGTTGCAGGCAGGCATGAAATGTGCTAAGTCGTGGGATGCGGCGGTGATGGCGGTGCCGTGCCTGTTGAGGCTGACGAGCGCATCGACGATGCGCTCCTTCGTGGCCGGGTCCAGGCCCGCCGTGGGCTCGTCCAGGAATAAATACCGGGGCTTCATGGCGAACACTCCGGCCAGGGCGGCGAGCCTGCGCTGGCCATGGCTCAACGCCCGGGGCCTGCGGCCGAGCAGGCCCGGATCTAATCCCGCGACTTCTGCCGCTTTATATGCCTTTTCCAGCGCCTCGCCCTTTTTAAATCCTGCGTTCACAGGGCCGAATGCGATGTCATCGAGGACCGTATCGGCGAACAGCGCTCTTTCAGGGAACTGTATTGAAAGGGCGGCGCTGCCATCTATCGTGATCCTGCCTTGTGTGGGGCGCATTAAGCCTGAAAGACATTTCAACAGAGTAGACTTGCCGGAGCCGCCGGAGCCGCCCACGAGGATAAATTCAGCATCGCCTATCGTGAGGTCGATGCCGTCGAGGGCACGGGCCTCGCACTGCTCGCCCCGGCGATATAAGTGGCTCACGCCCCGGGCGACTATAGGCATTACCGGGCCGCCTCCACGGGGATTGCTCCCGTATATTTTGCAAGCTGATAGGTATATGGAGGTCTGATGCCAATCCGGGCCATCAGCCCCTCGTCGGAAAAAAGCCTGGCAGGAGGCATATCGGCCACGAGCCGCCCCTCGTGTAGCGCGACGATCCTGCCTGCCAGGAGCGCTTCCTCCATGTCGTGCGTGATGATGATAACGCCGATGCCGCTTTTCTTCAGGCCCCGGACTGCATCGCGGACCATCCGGCAGCCAGGGCCGTCGAGGAGCGCCGTGGGCTCGTCGAGTATGGTGTAGGACGGCCTCATCGCAAGTACGCCCGCGATGGCCAGCAGCTGCTTCTGGCCCCCGGACAAGCATGAGACCCCGATCCCCGCCCGCCCATCGAGTCCGACTCGCGCGAGAGACTCGCTCACTCTTCTTTTGATCTCCTCGTCGGGCAATCCCAGGTTCTGCGGGCCGAAGGCGACGTCATCCCAGACATGGCGTGCGACTGTCTGGCTTTCGGGGTCCTGAAAGACCATGCCGACTGTCTTACGGGCAAACATCGGGTCGTTCTTCGTGTTGACGCCGTCCACGAGACAATTGCCCTCGGCCGGCGTAAGCAGGGAGTTCATGATCATGGCAAGGGTAGTCTTGCCGGAGGCGTTAGGGCCGATAATGGCCAAATGCTCGCCCCGCTCTATCGTAAAGGAAATATGGTCCAGCGCCTTGCAGGCACCGTAGGAAAAGGATACATCCCGTAAGGAGATCAAAATGTGGCCTCACTGTCGAAGTTCAGCTTTGTGGCCACGAATGCAGCGACGGCGATCTTAATCAGGTCTCCCGGTATAAAGGCAAGCATGCCGGCCACAAACGCCGTTTTGGCGGGCATGTGCAGTATGAGGCATAGCTGCGCCAGGCCGCAGGCATATATTACGAGCGTCCCGGCGGCCATCGCCATCATGTACCATAAAAGGCCGGGCTTTTTACGGGTCTTAACGATGAGGCCGGTGACGACGGCGCAGAGCACGAAGCCGACGAGATATCCTCCTGTGGGACCGGCAAGCGTCCCCAGCCCAGACTGACCGCGCGCGAAGACTGGCAGGCCCATAAAGCCGAGAAGCAGGTATACGGCCATCGACAGCCCGCCGAAGTATGCGCCCAGTGTGCCCCCGGACAGTATCACGAAAAAAGTCTGGAGCGTGATGGGCACATAGGGCAGCGGTATGGCGACCCATGCCGATACGGCCGTCAGCGCCGCAAAGAGCGCCGCATATACGAGCTTTTTCACGCGTTGAGAATCTTTCGCTAACCCCGAAGGCATTGTAAACCTGAAAAATCACATGGTTTACAACTATTTATATCTTTCTTGCGCCCCGCAGGTGCTTACAGTCGCCCGAGACGATCTTCCGGATCGAGCCGTCGCCAGTCTTCACGAGCAGCGAGCCGTCCTCGTCCACGTCCTGTGCCAGGCCGGTGATCACCTCGTCCTGGTAGGTGACCTCGACCGGGCGGCCGAGCGTGTCCGAATAGCGCCTCCAGCTCCATAAGATGGGAGTGAAGCCCTTGTCCTTGAAGGCCAGATAGTCCTCTTCCAGCGTCTCCAGGAGCGACTGCGTGAACTTTACCCGGTCTATTTCCCGGCCCAGCTCGGCCTTCATGGTCGTGGCCGTCTCCAGCGGGACGTCGTTGTTCACGTTCACGCCTATTCCCAGGATGATAAAATTGACGATGTCGGTCTCCGCGCTCATCTCCGTGAGGATGCCGCAGATCTTCTTACCGTTGACGAGAACGTCGTTGGGCCACTTGATGACGGCCTCCAGGCCGGCGCCCCGCAGCGCCTTCGTGACCGACACGGCGGCCAGGAGCGTGATGCTCGGGGCGTGCATGGGGTCGATGGCAGGCTTCAGGATAACCGACATCCACAGGCCCCCTGGCTTCGTGATCCACTTGCGGCCGAGCCTTCCCTTGCCCCGGGACTGGGTTTCGGCGATGACCACCGTGCCCTCCTCGACGCCCCGCTCCGCCACCTGCCTGGCCACGACGTTGGTCGAGCCCGTCGAGTTCAGGTGGATGACTTTCCGGCCCAGCAGCTTCGTCTGCAGGCCGTAGCGGACTTCGGAGGGATAGAGCTTATCGGGCAAACTAATGAGCTTGTACCCTTTACCCTGGGCGATGTCCACGCCATAGCCCTCTTTGATGAGCGTGTGGATGTGCTTCCAGACGGCGGCGCGGGATATGCCCAGCTTCTCCGCCAGGGCCTCGCCGGAAACGTAATCGCCGGCCTCGCGCAAGATGTTCAGTATCTCTTCCTTGGTCATCCCATAAAACAGTAGCCTCGATATTTGATAAATATAGCGTTTATAATCAGCGCCTAAGCCACCCGAAGCATCATAAGCGTGCTCTAAGCGTTTTCAGCCACGAAGCGACTCTAAGCGGGCCTGAAGCGACACGAAGACATTATTAAATATTTTTGCTGCGTTCTGCGTTGAATATTGATAGGTCATTGTATAGCAAGTAGTCATATTTTTATCATTTGCGTAATAGCCAAATTTATCGATAGCTTCCGATTATCTTTTTCAATTTTTATGCTTTGTTGTATATGCCCTTTTAAGTCTCGGAGTGTACGGAGGCACTATTTTTCACCACAAAGGCACGAAGAGCACGGAGGCCCACAAAGTCTTTTTTATAATTAAGAGACAAAGGGCACAGAGCCGCTTTTTGAACTTATAAGATACAGGATATGAAGGCATAGGGGTAAAAAGTGCCCTTGTTCATTCCACTGTGCCCTTGTATCCTTCGTGCCCTGATCGCCAATGAACCGGCTTTGTGTTCTTTGTAACTTAATCTAAAAAGAAAACTTTGTGGGCCTCCGTGCTCTTCGTGCCTTTGTGGTGAAAATAGTGCCCTCAGTGCCCTTAAAAAACTTAAAATACGGGAGAAATTCAACACAGCAAATATTTTAAAATAAGTTGGTGCCGCCTGGTCTAAACTCCGTGACGCTTGGTGATATAAAATAATATTGGTGCAACCTGGTGTAAGCTTGGTGTGGTTGAAACCATATGCTTATAAGTGGCACCAAGGTTACAACAGGCCTCACGGAATTTTTTTATTAGTCACCAATTACACCAAGGTTATACCAGGCGGCACTAATGATTTTAAATTATATATTAATATCTTCGTGCTGCTTCAGGCCCGCTTAGAGTCGCTTCGTGGCTGAAAACTCTTTGAGCATTCTTATTATGCTTCGAGGGGTTAAATCTGCCAGCGGGCGTTTCGGACCTTGCTTTTCTCCCGGTAATAGAAGCCCGCGGCGAGCCCGAAGGCCAGCCCCGTCAGGTGGGCGATGTGCGCCACTCCGTCTGACGTGCCCGTGAGCACGGGGTACAGGTCGAGGACGGCGAACAGGATGGTGACGTAGACCATCTTGAGGGGCACGAAGTACAGGATGACCTTGAGGTCGGGCATGAGGACGGTCAGGACGCCGAGCACGCCGAAGATGGCGCCGCTCGCGCCAAGGACGGCGGAGCCCGGGAACACTAAGACCTGGGCCAGGCCGGCGACGATGCCGGTGCCGAAGTAGATTCCCAGGAATCGGCCGCTGCCGATGCGGCGCTCAAGCAGCGGGCCGAAGAAGAAAAGCGCGAGCATGTTGAAGAACAGGTGCATGAGGCTGGCGTGCAGGAATATGCTCGTGACCACGCTCCAGGGATGAGACAGCAGGGTCGATGCGCTCAGGATAAATACGTCCGTCAGCTTCGGAAAGAGAAGCTGTAAAACGTAAACGATGACCGTTATGGCGATGATGGCGTACGCATAAAAGCCCGAATAGGGAAGAGAAAAAACGGAGGCTTTAAGCACGCTCTTACGCCGCACGGGAGCCTTTGATTCTATGGGGCGGCGTTCCCGGAGCATCTGTAGCCCTGAACAATTATGGCTTTCGGGCAGGCGGTGGGCCCCGCAGAAAGTGCCACCGCAATATTTACACTTGAACGGCAGTAATTCGTAAGCGCCGCATATGTCACATCGGTTATCTGGCATCCAGAACATACTTGTGGCGCGTATGTATAAAAAGGTTAGTCGGCCATAAAAAAGGTCATCGAGGCATCCGCCTGATGCATTCAGCGCCGGCGGCATTTAACTTTTAATGTATGGGCGGCCCATGGATAATTACCCGCTTATTCGGGCTTATCTAAAGCTTAAAGGGCTGTAACAAAAGCAAATTGTCGCATACCATAAAATAAATGCCCCTTTAACGATTTCAAGGCCATTTTACTATTTTATATCATAAAAAAGCCCTCAGAGCATTTTTTCATATGGTAATTATTATAATAATCCGGCGGGATTGTTCTATGAAAGGAAGTGTAGTTATGAAAATGGCATACAGGATATTATCGGCAGTCATCGTACTGCTTACTATGGCGCTCATCGCGCCGGCAGCGGCCGCCCAGTTCGGCTGCGGCATCGGCCCGGCGGCCTGTGGAGGCCCCGTCGCCTATGGCGCGCCCCAGGACTGCATAGCGACCATATCGTGCAACGTCCCGGTCACCACCCAGGTGCCGGTCATGACCACCACCTGCGTCCCGCAGACGGTTCCCGTAACCGTGCCGGTCCAGGATGTAACGACCTGCGTCGTACCGCGCGTCGTCGTGGTGCCGGAGACAGTGCCCGTGCCCTTTGTCAGGCCCGAAATGAGCAGCATGACCGTTCCGGTAACGGTGCCGGTCCAGAGCTCGATGCCTGTTACCTCGCTGATACCGCAGGTCTATACCGTGCCTCTTGGCTGCGAAGCGGGCGCGCCGGTGGCCGCGAACGCCCCGATGGGCGGCCTGTCCAAGGGCTCGAACATGGGCCTCGGGAAGGGGATTGGCTCTAACATCGGCGGCATGGGCAAAGGCCTTGGCGGCATGGGCATGGAAGGCTATGGCGCCGGAATGGGCGGCTATGGCGGCATGGGCATGGGCGGATATTGAGATCCGGAGCCGTGTAACAACATCCGGTATGGTGGCGGGTATTTCACCTCCGAATTAAGAGAGCCCGTTACCAACCCCTATTTGACCAAAGGTTGGGAAATGCGGCTTCCCGCAGCGGGAAGCCGCTAAAAACCTCACGCATCCGTTTTTCCTGCTCATCGAAATGTTTTAGTACTGAATGGTTCATTTAAGGCTCGGGATATCATGAGGATCGTCATCAAAGTCGGTGGCTCAGCCATTGCCCCGAGCCTGGAGGCGAAGCGTTTCAGCGATTACGCGAAGGTCATCCGGTCGCTGGCAAAGGAACATACTGTTCTGGTGGTCGTCGGGGGCGGCACGCCCGCGAGGGAATACATCAACGTCACGAAGGAATTGAAGGCGAGCAACGCCATGAGGGACCTCATCGGCATCGGCGTGTCGAGGCTTAACGCCCGCCTGCTCATTTCGGCCATGAACGACGCCGCTTATCCCGAGCCTCCCAGGGATTACCAGGAGGCCAACCTTGCCATGTATTCCGGCAAGATCGTCATCATGGGAGGCGTGCAGCCCGGCCAGACGACCGATGCCGTTGCGGCCATCCTCGCGGAATATGTCCATGCGGACCTTTTGATCAGGACGACTTCCGTGGACGGCGTCTATACGGCCGACCCGAAGGTGGACAAGAATGCGAAGAAGATCGAGCACATGACGCCCCAGCAGTTGCTCGAGCTCGTCGCAAAAATGGAGATGACCGCAGGCGCGAACAACATCTTCGACATGCTGGGCGCCCAGATCGTGAAGCGGTCGCACATCCCGATGGTCGTCATCAACGGGGACGACCCGAATAATATCATCGTGGCCGTGAAAGGCAAAAAGATCGGAACGCTCATAAAATGACGAAAAATATCAAGATCCTCGGCTGCGGCAATATGCTCATGGGCGACGACGGCGTGGGCATACGCGTCATCGAGCGCCTGCAGGAAATGAAATTACCCGAAAACGTCGAGATCATCGACGCCGGCGTGGGCGGCATGGCCATCCTGAGCTGGATCGAGGACGCCGACAAAGTGATCATCGTAGACGCCGTGCAGACGGGAAATGAGCCGCCCGGAACTGTCTACGAGTTCACGGATAAGGAGCTGCCTCCTTCGGACATGTTCATGCTCTCGCTGCACGACCTGAACCTCGTCGACACGATCAACGTGGGCCGGGTCGTCCAGAAGATGCCCGACGTCATAGTAATAATCGGCGTGGAGGTCAAGAGAGTGGCCGAATTTACGAAGGATCTCACGCCCGAGGTCGAAGGCGCCATACCCGAAGTCCTCGACCTGGTGCTTAAAGAGCTCAAATAAGCCTTTTTCTTCTATAAGTTTTATTAGCCCGTCCATAAATATCCACTATTGATGCCCCAATTCTATAAGGTCGTATTTAATGCGGAGGAGCTGGACGCGATCAGGCGTGCCTGCGATGCGCAATCGGGCCGCGAGGACCGCCTGCTGGATGAGGCCGCAGGAGGCTCCCTGGAAGCCGCAGTCGTCCAGGAGAGCCGGGCGGACGACATGCTGCTCATAAAAAGTACCGTTTCTATTTTCAAGCCCGGGCAAACCATCCTGATCACAGCGGATGACCTGGAGACGATTAAAAAATGTCTTAAGGATCACGCCCCGTCTGGCGCCGGGAAAAGCGCTATAAAAAAGATCGACGACTCCCTGTCTAATGTGGCAGAAAGGCGATGACCTCGAAGGCGATCAGTAGTATGACGACGACCTCGGTGATCAGCGCGATCTTGCTGTAGGAGAGCTCCTGCGCCGTCGAGTAGAGATCCTCTAAGGCATCTATTTTCTGCGTGACGATGCTCTCGTATTCCCTGACCTTGATGAGGCGGATGATGTGCTCGTAGGTGCCCTGGTAGTACCAGTCGGACGTGACCTTAAGGGGGTTCATCAGGTCCTCGAGGTTATCCAGGATGTCCAGCTTGATCTCGCTTACCTTGAGCAGTGCTTTTTCCAGTCGGCGTGTGGAGTGGCTGAAGAGCTGCCCGAACATCGACTGAGTCTGAAAGTTCTTGATGGCCTTAAAGGCCTCGCTGATCTCGGCGTCCATCTTCCAGTCGTATATCTGATACAGGAACGCCAGCGCCAGGCCCAGCTCCAGGTAATGGCGGAGGTCGATAAAATAATCGTCGCAGCCCTTGACAAAGGCCGCCTCATATGAGACCAGGAACAGGTCCTCATCGTAATACGAGATATCGTGAGACAGCTTATCTGCGATCTCCTTGCCATGGAGCCTGCGGGCCGTGGACTCGCCCGAAAGGAACCGGGTGATGTCGGCGCCGTACTGGACCTTGAGCTCGCCCTGGTCGAGCGGGGGAGTGTACTGGTCAAGCCTGAGCATGCTGTATTTACGAGTCGGGCTATAATATATCCTGGACTTCGTGTAGGCCTTGAGCTGTTCCCGGATATCGCCAATCTTCCGGCCGACGTACGCGTTCAGGTCAAGGCCGTCGAGGAATATGCCGTTGGAGTGCATGGCGTTGATGATCTCCTGGACGAGCATGCCCTCCGGTACCTCGAACTCGACCCGGACGATGCCGACGCCCATGGCGTAGATGTCCGCCTGGGCCATGACGTTGCAGATCTTATTTTTGTCCGACACGATGAGGCCTGTCATCTGCCCGGGCGCCGTCTCGATGGGCTTGCTGTACTCGGGCCCGGCCTGCACTTTGAAAATATTCGAAAGCGTGGCCTTGTCCACTTCTCCGCCGGTGTCGAAGACGACGAAAAAGATGAGCTTACCCTTATTAATGGCCAGGCTCTCGTTCGCTTGAGCCAAAATTATCAATCTTCCCTTTATAGTCCAGACTCTAATATAATCAAGTATGGTAAATAGCTTTTTGTGAAGGTTATTTTTATGGGCTCCGCGGGCTAAAGGATAGCTGGAGGGCGAGCGATGCTGCCCATCACAGACGACCATATGCACATTAACCTGAAAGGCGGCCGGGGCATGGACGCCATCAGGGAGTTCAAGAACGCCGGTGGCACGCACGTCTTTATCGTTTCGCTGCCGGCAGGCGAGCTGGGGCTGACGATCGCGAAGGGCGAGGACTTCAGGGCGGTATTCGACGACACCGTCGAGGCCGTAAGGCGGGCGAACGAGCTCGTCAAAGCCTATGCAGTCGTGGGCGTCCACCCTGCGGAATACATCGGCCTGGCGGAGTCTCTGGGCAGGGAGCGGGCTTATGCCATCGTTAAGGAAGGGCTGGAGATCGCCGCGAAATACGTGGCCGAAGGCAGGGCCGTGGCCATCAAGAGCGGCCGGCCGCATTATCCCGTTTCCCCCGAGCTATGGGAGACTTCGAACGCGCTGATGCGCTATGCCATGGGCCTATGCCTTGACGAGGACTGCGCCATTCAGCTCCATACGGAGAGCGAGCCGGGCACCATGGAGAGCATCTCGGAGATCGCTAAGCAGGCCCGCATGGAGCCCCATAAAGTTATAAAGCACTTCTCTCCGCCGCTGGTCCGGGAATGCGAGTCCCTGAACGTCTTCCCATCGGTCATCTGTTCCCGGGGAGCGCTCGAGGAAGCGCTCTCGCAGGGCACGCGGTTCATGATGGAGACGGACTATATCGACGATCCCGACAGGCCGGGCGCCGTGCTAGGGCCGAAGACCGTTCCCCGGAAGACCAAAGAGGCCATAAGCAACGGCGTGCCCGAAGAGACCTTTTATAAGATACATAAGGACAACCCGGAAAAGTCGTATGGGATAAAAATAGAATTGTAAAAGAAAAAAGTTTAGTGCTCGCGCACTGCGAAGGCGCGGGTACCGTCGACCTTATTGATCTTGGCCTTGACGATCTCGCCCGGCCGGGCACCGTTCACGAAGATAGTGAACTTGTCGACCTTGGCGATGCCGTCGCCCTTCTTGCCGGTGGTCTCGATCTTGAGCTCGTAGGTCTTGCCCTCTTCGATGGCTGCCGCGGGCTTCTCGGTTATGGTACGGGACCGGCGCTTCTGGATGGACCGCTGGGCGCCGCAGGCGTCGCACTTCAGCGTCGTGACGCGGTCGTACTTGATGAGCTTGGTGTCCGGCCTGCCGCATTCGGCGCACTTGACGTACTCGGCGACATAATCGTTTACCAGCGCGTTGATGGCGTCCGAAGTAAAGTGGCCCTGAAGAATCATGCGATTACCCTCGACCTTGCCGGCCGTGCCGAGCTCGCGGAGGATGAACTTGCCGAAATGCTCGGTATCGCGGTTAAGCTTCTCCCGGATTTCCTCGTAGTTCTCCCAGACGGTAGTGCGGCCCTCCGCAAAGACCTTCGGCCGGGGCACCTGGAAGCGCTCGCCGCTCAGTTCAAGCTGGGGCGTCTTCGAGACGGCCCGGTTTAATAAAGCATCGTAATTATCCATTGTTACACTTCTATAGCGCGATTTAATAGTCCTATCCGCATCATCTTTAATAAGGTTTTGGTACTGTTGCTGGCGAAAAGCGGCCGCTTTGCCGCTTATTCAAAAATAGCAATCTGATTTGCTGCTTAAGTTTAGAACAGAAATAGAAAAGAGACGGGCAAAATGCCCTTTTATGTTTACTTTACCAGCTCAGCGCCCTTCTCGACGACCAGCCTGTGCGGGGTGGGCAGCTTGTGGCCGGCCCTGCGCAGCGCTTCTTTTGCCTTCTCGAAGTTCGCCTTGTTGGTGTAAATGGTAAAGACGCCCTGGCCGCTGTATACGCGGGCCGCGGTGCCGACGGCCTTGCCGAAAGCCCTGCGCATGCCATCCGAGACACGGTCTGCGCCGGCGCCGGTGGCCTGCTTGTTCTCCCTGAGGACCTGGTGGGGGTAGACCCTTACCTTGAACCTGTAATCCTGCTTGCCCACGTCGCTCATCAGGTACCTGTTAGCAGAAATACGGGCCGCCTCGAGGGCGTCGTGCCGGATCTGGCACGTCTCGTTGACGACTAGCGTGACCGCTATTGGCAACTCGTCCGTGAGGTTGCCCATATCGAACTGGGTGACCTTAACGCCTGGCACACCGCCCATGTACTCTCTCCTGGTGTAGGCCGGGCCTGAGAAGTTCTTATACATCCTTCCTGGTTTTCTCGCCATGATCAATTCTCCTGTTAAAGTGAAAAGACGAAGTTCTTAAACGCCTTTGTGTCTTATAAACTTTACGACTTGATGATGTCGCTCATTGTCGAGAGCATGTACTTGATGCGGTCGATGGTCTGCTTGTCCTCTTCCAGCTTTCCGCTGATGGAGGTCTCGAACTCCTTCTGGGCCTTCTTCATGGAGACGAGGATGTCGCTCATCTCCTGGTAGGCGTTGTCGCTGGCCTGCCTTATGCCGGCCTCGCTCGCGTCCGCTTTGCTCGTTATTTCGGCGCTCCGGGCGTTGAAGATCTCCTCCTGCGCCCTGGCGAAGGTTATAAGCTCCCTGTTTCTCTGCTCCAGCGCGGCCACCTCATCCTCGACGCGCTTCAGCAGGTCGTTGTACTTCGTGTCGAACGAGCTCTCCCATTCCTCGATACGCTTCTGGGTCGCAGCGCCCTTCTTGCCGATTGACGCCTCGAGCTCCCTCAGGCTCTCGGCCTGCTCGCTCATGGCCTTCGTCACTGCCTCCGCCTCCGCTATCTGCGCTTTTACGTCCTTAAGTGTGGCTAGCAGCCTGAGCTCGTCCTCCGCGTAGTCTAGCGTGCCGGCGTTGCCCCGGCGCTCGTAGGCGTTGAGGGCCGCCCGGTCCC
>NZ_DATJPM010000065.1 GCF_035506375.1 Methanocella sp. | reverse complement strand
AATAATATTATCAGGAAACCGTGTCGCCGTGGTGTCGCCGTGCCGATCATAAAAAAGCGCCGTGTTCGCCGTGTCGCCGTGGTGAATAATAAGCCGTGCCCTCCGTGGTGCCTCCGTGCGCCCTGTGGTTAATCGGGCAATATGGAGGTGGTGACGTCCATGAGCTTTTCAGGCGGGCACTCGATCATGCCCAGGGATGCCACGGCGCCGATGATGCCCCGGGGCCCAGTGATCTCGTAGGTCCTTACCCGAGACTTTTTGGCGGCCGCCAGCGCCTCCTCGGCGGTCACGATGCCATTACGGGCTTTCCTCGTGAAGCTCAAAAGCTCCGGGCAGCTCTTCAGGCCGATCTTGACGGCCATGCCGGTGTTATCCGAATGCGTCTGTGCCCGCAGGTATTCGACTGCCTTTTCGATGACGGATTCGACCAGCTCCTTTTTAACGGCCAGCTCAATATAGCTCACCGCGTTACCGGCCGTCTTGATGGGGACGTCCGGGTATAAGAAGCCCACGTTATGGGATATTCGGCGCACGCCCTCGATCGACGTCAGCAGGTCCAGCAGCGACAGGGTCAGCGCGAAGGTCGCCCCCGATTCGGCGTCGTCCGTGTCATCTACGGCGATGGCCAGGTGCGTCAGCGCCTCCGTGACGACGATGCCCTCGGTGTAGTTGCCTTTTTTCGTATATTTTATTTCTAGCACGCCGTCGGCGCTCTCCATCATCTCGGTGAGGGAGTATGCCGGGCCGCCGAACGTGCGGATATACTGGTATACCAGGCCGTCGCTCACCGCCACCTTCTCCAGGTCGAGCGACTCGTTCTGCACACCGGCAACGAGTCCCGCTTTTACCTTCTGGCGAAGGATGAGGCCGTTCTTCCGCACCCGTGGATTACCGATGGCGTACATGTACTCGCAGAAGGCGATACAGCCCTCGCTCCGGCATTCGTGGAAGATCTCGACGATATCGCCGTCCACAGTCGTGAAGATCCGCCTGCACGCCGACGTGGGAAGGCTCCTGACCCGCCGCATGGCATATTTCGCCCGCCTGCGGCCGGCGCGCTCCTGGAGCACGCTGATGCAGCCGTCGTCCACGAAGCGGTTCACCCAGTCCTGGATGGTGCTCCGGGGCATGCCGGTGGCGCCGGACAGGTCGTAGACGTCAAAAAAGCCCTTCTCCCGACTGATCTTCTCGATGAGGCCTAGCAATTCTTTGCGTTTTTCCAGGGACTTGAGCATGGGCGATGCACGATATTTAGTTGCAAGTAAAAGATGAAATAGCTTATGTGAGCGTCCTCGCGATCATCTCGACCGCATCCGCTAGCGTATCGACCTCTTCCTTCGTGCTGTAGCAGCCGAAGGAGGCGCGCGCGGCGCCGGTGATGCACAGCCTGGCCAGCGCCGTCTGGGCGCACAGGGCGCCGCTGCGGACGCAGATCTTCTTAGTCTCATCCAGTATCATGGCCACGTCGTGGGAGTTCATGTTCTTCACGTTAAAGGAGACCAGCGAGCCCCGGTGTTCAGGGCCGTAGACATCGACGCCCGGGACCTCCGCCAGCCGCCTCGCACAGTATTGCGCCAGCCCGGACAGGTGTGACTCGATGTTCCCGACGCCCAGCTCCTCCACGTACTTTACGGCCCGCCCCAGGCCGATGACTCCCGGGATATTGGGCGTGCCATACTCGAAGCGCGAGGGGATGTCGTCGAAGCTGAAGCCGCTCAGTGTGACGGTATTGACGGTGCCGCCTCCCACGAAAACCGGCGTCAGCTCCTCGGGGCGCTTCAAGTACAGGATGCCCGTGCCCTGGGGGCCGAGCAGGCCCTTGTGGCCCGGAGCACAGATGAAATCTATGTCGGAGGCCTTGAAGCCATACTGCATCTCGCCCAGCGACTGGGCCGCATCGAGCAGGAGCTTAACGCCGTGCTTTTTTGCGATCCTCATGATGGCCGGCACGTCCTGGACGGCGCTAAAAAAGTTAGAGATGTGGCCGATGGCGATGAGTTTCGTATTTTCGGTTATGGCGGCCTCTACGGAGTCCGCGGAGATGACGCCCTTATCGTCAGTATCGACGACCGTCATAGTAACGCCCTTATCGCTCAGCCTCTGCCATGGTAATAGATTACTATGATGCTCGGAGACCGACGTGATGACGTGGTCGCCTTTTTTCCACGGCAGGCCGTATGCGACCATGTTGACGCTCTCCGTCGTGTTCCTGGTGAAGATGGTGTTGCGAGGAAGGACTCCCATGAACCCGGCGACGGCTTCCCTGGCATCCTCGTACTTCTCCGTGGTCTCTCGAGATAGCCTGTGGGCGCCCCGGCCATATGGGCCGCAGTACTCGAGGAAATACTCGTCCATGGCCCGCACGACCTGCACGGGCTTCTGGCTCGTGGCCGCGCTGTCGAGATAGATGACCTTCTTCAGCACTGGAAAATCTTCCCTGATCCGATGGACGTCGTACATGGCGCTCCTCCGCTAGCGTATAGCCCGCCGCAGGTATTAAAACTTGCTTGCCCTGTTGAATTAAGAATATATAAGGAACTTTTCTGCCATAAGCCCGCCGAGAAATACAAGCCTACGAAGTATCCAGGTCCGCGAAGCCGGTTAAGTCCGCAAAGACGGTTGGTGCGCGAAGGACGCGAAGATGGACCTAAGCCTCTTGAAGATTGGGATAGGCTCGATAACAAAACAGAACGATAATTCATAGAAATTATTTAAGAAAGTCTTCACGGGCTTAAAAGTCAGATATCACCCGCCAGAAACGACTCGCATGACCTCTATGCGGGCCGGCCTGACCTGCTCGTCGAACGCGACTGGCACGCCGTCCCTGAAGACGACCACCGTCTCGGGGTTGACCCTTAAAAAGGAGAGAAGGTCGAAGTAAGTCGCGCCGTCGGGAAGCTCTACGTCCCGGCTGCTTACCTCGCCTTCAAAAAGCTTTACGGTGAACTTCACGCCTCAAACGCCCTCTTTGGGCCCGATAATGCGGGACTCGGCCTCGCCCTCTTCAAAGGGCGCAGTCTCTTTTTCGTATTCCTTGTTTAATTTTTCCAGGTCTGTCAGCCCCTCGACGTTCTTATCCAGGAGCTTCCGGTCCTTTTCCTCTTCTTTCTTTGTGCCTTTCCTTTCGATGTTCCGCTTTCTGAACTTGTTAGGCATCGGGTATCACTATGATTATATGGGACGACACAAGATATAAATACTCCCGGCATATAAATTGGGGAGCGCGTCAGGTATCCCGTAAAGTCGATACCGGGCGTTTTCCGAGAATGCCGAGGTACTCTAACGGTAAGGGACTGGTCTCGAAAACCAGCGGTCGAAAGGCCTTAGGAGTTCAAGTCTCCTCCTCGGCGCTTTGATATGGGGCACATACATGCCATTGCCGCCCAAAATGCCTCGACGACCACGTTGTTAAAAAACACATAAGACTTATTCAATAATTGCTTTTATCGCTCGTTTTCTATTTGAATGAAAATGATCTTTTTATTATTGTATGGACCAAGCCGAAAGCTTACGCAAGTTCTACTCGGGTTTTGCTGGGAAATATGACCTGTTCATGCCATGGGAGCAGCGCATACTAAGAGAAAGGCGATTTTTTAAATATATGCTGGATACCTACAATGTCAATTCTGTGCTGGACTGCTTTTGCGGCACGGGGTTCCATCTGGCGATGCTGTCCGAGATGGGGTATGACGTGGAGGGCATCGATATTTCGCCCGATATGGTGAATAAGGCGAGGGAGAACCTGAAGGCCAGGGGTCTCGAGCCGATGATCGCTCTAGGCGACGTGAAAGCAATTAACACGAAAAAAAAGTATGACTGCGTGCTCTCGATGGGAAACTCGCTGCCGCACGAGTTCGGTGACGACAACATCCTGAAGGCGCTGAAAAGCATGCACGATGCGCTCAACCCGGGCGGGATATGCATCGTTCATATCGAGAACTTCGACCGCCTCTACGAGGACCGCGAGCTGTTCATACCATCCAGGCACCGCCGGGACGATACGGGCAGTGATATATTCATCTTCGCCATCGAATACTATGAGGGAAGGGTCGTCTTCAACATCCTCTCGGTCATCGAGCGGGGAGGCCTGCCGAAGTTCGCAGTCGACACCGTTGAATACTACCCCATCAAAGCTGGTAGGCTACGGGAACTGATAAATGAGACAGGATTCGGGGAGATAAGGTGCTACGAGGACTTCAGGATGTCGCCCCCGGGTAGGGATAGGACGTACGATATTATAATGGTGGCAAAAAAGGACGATAATAAGTAATTACGATTTATCCTTAAGCGATAGTTCGCCAGGCGGACAAAAGCAAACAATTATATCATGTTGCGGAATCTACTGGATTGATAATATGGAGAGCTCCCTCAAGGACATTGAAGCCGTGCTGGAGAAGCGGGCGTCCATGATCAACAATCGGCTGAGCGTACTTGCCTATGTGATCGAGCCGGCATCGCTGTCCGAAGTGGTCAGGTACTCGCTGTCGCAGAAGGGAAAGCGCATCCGCTCGACGGTCCTCACGCTGTGCTGCGAGGCCGTGGGCGGGGAACTGGAGCGGGCGATGGCGCCTGCGATGGCGGTGGAGCTGCTCCATAACACGTCGCTCGTGCTGGACGATATCATCGATATGTCGGATATACGGCGGGGAAAAGCGACCATCAACAACCGCTGGGGGAACGAAATGGCGCTCATCGCCTGCGACGTGATGCTCTCTCTCGCTATACGCGAGATAACCCGCAGCGACCTGGGGCTCACGAAGCAGATGATCGACTGCGTTGCGAACTCGATGCTGAGGCTGGCCGAAGGGGAAGCCCTCGAGCTGGAAAAGAAGCAGTTCACGGTCGACGACTACTACCGGATCGCGGAGAAGAAGACTGCGTCGCTCTTCAGCGCGTCCGCGGAGTCCGGCGCGCTCGTCGGCAACGCGGACGTGAAGCACGTTGAAGCCCTGCGGGATTACGGCAGGCATCTAGGCCTGGCGTTCCAGGCACGGGACGATATTCTGGACTTCATCTCGAATACCGGGCAGATGGGGAAGCCAGCTTTTCTAGATCTGAGGATGAACCGGCCCACTCTGGTCATGATACTCGCCACGAACGACGGCCTGCCGAGGGAAAAAATGCTGGGGCTGGGCCGTGATGAGCTGCTCGCCGAGCTCGGTCCGTTCATTGAAAAGGCGGGCGATATCTCGAAAAAAGAAGCCGGGGACGCTAAACGTGCTCTCGATGCGATCCCTTCCGGACTGCCCCGTGACCGCCTCGAAGCGCTCTGCGACTACGTCGTGTCCAGGAAAAAGTAACGAACTTTTATTCATAATTATGAAATATTACTTTCTCGCCGCCCATAAGAAAGCTTTTTAAAAGAGGCAGATAATTGCATACGACAATGTGCGGCATTGGCGGCTTTATCGGCGATGATGCATTGCAAAGAACATGCGAGATCATGGATCTCATTAAGCACCGGGGTCCTGATGGAGAATGTATCTGGGACCATGGCGCCATATGCATGGGCCACGCCCACCTGAAGGTCACGGGAGACGCGGCGCAGCCATTAGCTTTTGACGACAGCGCGGTCACGTTTAACGGCGAGATCTACAACTTCGGCGACTTTGAGCCGGGCGATTCCGACACAGTGGCACTCGCCAGCATTCTCAGACAGGGGATCTCGGGTTTCCTGAAGTCGGCCGCGGCCATCGATGGCGAGTACGCCTTTGCGTATTTTGACGGCTCGAGCCTGGCGCTGGCGAGGGACCCGGTGGGTATCAAGCCCCTCTACTACGGGAAAAATGGGCAGGGATTTGGCTTCGCCTCGGAGAGAAAAGCGCTCATGCGCATCGGCATTAAAGACATCCGGGCCTTAGCGCCTGGACACGTATATCATAATGGCGAGGAGCGCCAGGCAGTCGGACTGCCACCCTGTGATCCGGTCATAGAAGATGAATCGGAGGCCGTAAAAGTCCTCGAGGATGCACTGACGGAGTCGATAAGGCGCCGGCGGCATAAAGATGCGGCGGTGGCGTTCTCGGGTGGCGTCGATTGCGCACTGATAGGCGCCATTTCCGGGCTTCCCATGTGCACCGTGGGCCTCAAAGATTCATATGATATCCGGGCCGCGAAGAAGTCCGCAAGCTTCATGGGTGCCGGGAAGAGGCATGTCGTCTACGAGTACGACGAGCATGACGTGGAAGAGGCGCTGCCCCGGGTCGTCTATGCGGTGGAGAGCGCCGATCCCGTGAAGATATCCATCGCTTTACCGTTATTTATTCTTGCGGAGAGGGCCCGCAGGGATGGCTATAGGGTATTATTGTCAGGGCAGGGCGCCGACGAGCTTTTCGGCGGCTACGCCCGCCACGAGGCCGCGGCAAGAGAGGGAAGGCTGGCGGAAGTGCTCTCCCGTGATCTGGAGCACATCGCGGAAGTGAACCTGGAAAGGGACGATGCGGCCACCATGGCCCACGGCGTCGAGCTGAGAGTCCCCTACCTTGGCCTGGGCGTCATAGGGGCGGCACAGCGCATGGTCCCGTCACTTAAAGTGCATTCCGACGGCAAGGATTATATACGCAAATATGTTCTTAGAAAAATGTCCGAGAAGTATCTCCCCCGGGAAGTCGCGTATGCGCCCAAGAAGGCCATACAATATGGCACAGGCACTCAAAAAACACTTGAGAGGCTGGCGTCGAAAAGAAACTTTAAGGGCATTCATGATCATCTACAGTCACTATACGGAGAACTACTATGGCCATAAGCGTGAAAGACGTCCAACACATCGCGAGCCTCGCCTGCGTCGAGCTAGATCAGGCGCAGCAGGAGCGCTTCGCCCAACAGTTCAACTCCATTCTGGAATATTTCAAAGAGCTCGACGGCCTCAATACCGAGGGCGTAGAGCCGACGTACCACGTCATTGGCCTCAATAACGTTTTCAGGGAGGACGAGGTATCCGAGTCACTGCCTCAGGAAGAGGCGCTAAAGAACGCTCCCAGGCATGAGAAGGGCTACTTTAAGGGCCCGAGGATCGTGTGAGCATGGCCCTCTACGAAGAGTCCGTCCACAAGACCTTCGACCGCATTAAGCATAGCAGGCTGAACGCCTACATCACGCTCGATAAGGAGAACGCGCTCGGAACGGCGAAGGGCGTGGACGATGGAAAGATCGCCGGGCGGCTGGCCGGCATGACGGTCGCCGTGAAGGACTGCATCACCACGAAAGGCCTGCTTACGACGTGCGGCTCGAAGATCCTGTCCGGGTACGTGCCGCCTTTTGACGCGGAAGTGGTGGCCCGCCTGAGGAACGAGGGCGCCGTCATCACGGGCAAGACTAATATGGACGAGTTCGCCATGGGGACCTCGACCGAGTCGAGCCATTATGGGCCGACGAAGAACCCCTGGGACATGACACGGGTGCCCGGCGGCTCGTCGGGCGGCAGCGGCGCCGCCGTGGCCGGGCTCGAGTGCCGTATGGCCCTCGGGACGGATACGGGCGGGTCGGTGCGATGCCCCGCGTCCTTCTGCGGCGTCGTAGGCATCAAGCCTACGTACGGCCTGGTATCCCGTTACGGCGTCATCGCTTACGCCAACTCCCTCGAGCAGGTGGGGCCGATGGCCAGGAACGTGAGCGATGCCGCACTACTTTTAGACGTCATCGCCGGCCATGACCCGAAGGACTCGACGTCCGTCCCGCACGACGCCCGCTATACCGATCATCTCGTCGACGACGTAAAAGGCCTGACCATCGGCGTCCCGAAGGAGTACTTCGGCGAAGGCACGGATATGAAAGTCGAAAAGGCCGTGTGGGACGCTATCATGACCCTCAACAGGCTGGGAGCCGACTACAAAGAAGTCTCGCTGCCCCACACGAAGTATGCCCTGTCCGCTTACTACATTATCGCGATGTGCGAGGCGTCCTCGAACCTGGCCAGGTTCGACGGCCTGCGCTACGGGCTGCGCACCGGGAAGGACGAGAACTGGCACGCCACCTTTTCGCGGATAAGGGCGGAAGGGTTCGGCGAAGAGGTCAAGCGCCGCATCATGCTGGGCACGTACGCCCTGTCGGAAGGCTACTATGGAAAATACTATTTAAAAGCCCTGAAGGTCAGGACGCTCATTAAAAAGGACTTCGAGAAGGCCTTTAAAGGCGTGGACGTCCTCGCGGCGCCCACGATGCCGTACCCGGCGTTCCGGATAGGCGAGCACCAGGACGACCCTCTCTCCATGTACATGGCCGACGTGGACACCGTGCCCGTGAACTTAGCGGGCGTGCCGTCGATATCGGTGCCGTGCGGCTTCGCCGGAAAACTGCCCATCGGCGTCCAGTTCATCGGCGGCTTCTTCGACGAGCCGATGATCATAAGGACCGCCCACACTTTCGAGCTGAACACGGATTTCCAGAAGCTGCCGGAGGGGTTCTAAATGGACGGCGAAGTCATCATAGGCCTGGAGGTCCACTGCCAGCTAAATAAGCTGAACAGTAAGCTATTCTGCGGCTGCTCCACGAGGCAGCAGGGACTGGAGCCGAACACGATGACGTGCCCGGTTTGCCTGGGGCTGCCCGGGGCGCTGCCGGTAATAAATAAAAAAGCCGTGGAGTACTCCATCATGGTGGGCCTGGCGCTGAACTGCGAGATCGCGGAGCACACGCAGTTCTATCGTAAGAATTACTATTATCCCGACCTGCCCAGGGGATTCCAGATCACCCAGTACGACTGGCCGATCGCCTCGAACGGCGTCCTCACGGTCGAATCGGACGGCGGGGACCGCGTTGTCAGAATACGGCGCGTCCACATGGAAGAGGACCCCGGACGTCTCGTCCACCAGGGCTCGATCGAGACGAGCAAGTTCGTGCTCGTGGACTATAACCGGAGCGGCATGCCGCTGCTCGAAGTGGTCACGGAGCCCGACCTGCGCTCGCCGAAAGAGGCGCGGCGTTTTATCAATAAGCTGCGCAACATCTTAGAGTATCTCGACGTCTTCGACGGCTCGCTGGAAGGGGCGTTGAGGGTTGACGCGAACGTGTCGCTCAAGGGCGGCGCGCGCGTCGAGATCAAGAACATCTCATCCTACAAAGGCGTGGAGCGCGCCCTGCTGTTCGAGATATCGCGGCAGCAGAACATGAAGAGGCGCGGCGTCAAAGTGACCCAGGAGACCCGGCACTACGACGACGAGCGCAACTGCACGATCACGCTGCGTACCAAAGAGCAGGCCGAGGAATACCGCTATTACCCGGAGCCCGACCTCGTCCCGCTGTCCGTGAAGGGCTGGGAGCCGCGTCTCAGGGAAAAGCTGCCCGAGCTCCCGGACGCCCGGCGGGAACGCTTTAAGAAAGAGTACGGCATATCGGATGACCACGCGAAGGTCATTACGTCCGAAATACGGGTCGCCAATTATTATGAGTGCGTCGCAGGGAAGTGCGAGCCCCGCCTGGCCGCGACCTGGGTGGCCGATTACCTGAAGGGCGAGCTGAACTACCGGGACATGGACATCAAGGACGCCTTCGATCCCGAGATGATGGTCTACATCATGGAGCAGCTTAAAAAGGGCGTCATTACGGATAAGGGCGCCGTCGAGCTAATGCGTGCCCTGCTGGACGAGGGCGGGCACCCGAAAGATATTATACTTGCGAGAAACCTTGCTAAGGTCGAGACGGATGTAACGAAGGCCGCCGTGACCGAGGTACTGAAGGAGAACAGGGAGGCCATCGGCGATTATCGGGCCGGGAAGGCCCAGGCGTTCAACTATCTGGTCGGCATGGTCATGAAGAAGACGAACGGACGCGCCGACCCGTCTGAAGTGAACCTGTTGTTAAGGGAGTTACTCGAATGCACCTGATCGTGACGGAGAAGAACATTACCGCCCGGAAGATCGCGCAATTACTGTTAGGCAGCGCGAAGGAGAGGAAGATCGACGGAGTCAGCGTATACGAAGGCGACGATACGGCCGTCGTAGGCCTGTCCGGGCACATCGTCAACATCGACTTCCCCGCCGAATACAATAACTGGCAGAACACGGCCCCGAAAGACCTGATATGGGCCAATACGGAGACGCGCTACACGCAGAAAAAGATCGCCACGGCGCTGAAAAAGCTGGCGAAGGACGCGTCCTACGTCACCATAGCGACCGACTTTGACCGGGAGGGCGAGCTTATCGGTGTCGAAGCGTATAACATCATCAGGGACGCGGCGCCGGCCGCGAAGTTCGACCGGGCGAGGTACAGCGCCATCACCCGGCCGGAGATCGAGCACGCGTTCGCTAACACCGTGCCGATCGACTTTAGCCTTGCCGCCGCCGGCGAGGCCCGCCAGAAGATCGACCTCGTCTGGGGCGCCGCCCTTACGCGATACATTTCACTGACCTGTGGCCGGCTGGGCAACAGCTTTCTGTCCGTGGGCCGGGTGCAGACCCCCCTCCTGGCGCTCGTCGTGGACCGGGAGAGGGATATCAAGGCATTCATCCCGACGCCCTACTGGGAACTCTACGCCACCTTTACGAACGGCGAAGAGTTCGTCGCCGGGCACATCGGCAACCGCTTCACGGAAAAGGCGAAGGCCGAGGACATCCGCGCGAGGCTTGGAAAGACTGGAAAGGTCGTGGACTATAAGAAAGAGCCCCGTGTCGAATACCCGCCCATACCGTTCTCGACCACGGAGTTCATCCGGGCGGCCGCGGGCATAGGGTTCAGCGCGGCCAACGCGATGCGCGTCGCCGAGAACCTGTACGTCAACGGCTGGATATCGTACCCGCGTACCGATAATACCGTTTATCCCGCGAGCTTAAACATAAGAGATCTCATCGAGCAGTTCGCCTCCGGCGAGTTCGGCAAATACGCCCAGCGATTACTGGAGCAGGGCACTTTCAAGCCGACCCGGGGCAAAAAGGAGACCACCGACCATCCGCCCATATACCCGGTCGCCAGCGCCCGGAAGTCCGAGCTGAAGGCCGACGAGTGGCGCGTCTACGAGCTCGTTGTCAGCCGGTTCTTCGCAACCCTGGCGCCGCCCGCGGAGTACGAGGTCCGCAGCGTCTGCGTCGACGTGAACGGAGAAAAGTTCAGGGCGAGCGGCTCTATGCTTTCGACGCCGGGATTCCGGCTGTATTATCCTTATGGCATGGGAAAGGATGAGGTCCTCCCCGAAATGGCCGTCGGGCATGAATTGAGCGTGAAGGACGTCACGCTGGATGAAAAGCTTACAAAGCCGCCCGGACGCTACGGCCAGGGCAAGCTGGTGAAGATGATGGAGGACCTGGGCCTGGGAACGAAATCGACCCGGCACGAGGCGATTCAAAAATTATACGCCCGCAACTACGTCCACGGCAACCCGCCCGTGCCCACGAACACGGCGTTCGCCGTCGTCGGAGCCCTGGAAAAGTATGCCGACCTCATCACCAAGCCCGACATGACCAGCCGGCTGGAATCGGACATGGACAGCATCGCCGAAGGCCGGATCAAAGAGGAAAGCGTCGTGCAGGAATCCCAGGGCATGCTGGAGACCATCTTCAACGACCTGGACAAGAACCATAAGGAGATCAGGGATGTCCTGTACGATGGCCTGCGGGAGGACAAGCGCATCGGCAAATGCCCGAGCTGTGGTAAGGACCTGATGGTGCGGAAGAGCAAGAAGGGAGGCCGCTTCATCGGATGCGACGGCTACCCTGACTGCAACTTTATACTGCCCCTTCCCAGGATGGGCACGATCATCGTCACGGAAAAGGCCTGTGAAAAGCACGGCCTCAGCCACATCAGGATCGCCAACGGCGGCTCGAAGCCGTGGGAACTCGGGTGCCCGCAGTGTAATTACGAGGAGTGGCAGAAGAAGAACGCCGAGAACAAAGTCACGCCGGTCAGCAAGTCTGCAGAGCCCGTTAAAAAGGCCGCCAGAAAGACGACGAAAAAGAAGACGGCTGCGGAAGTTAAAGGCGCTCCTTTAGTAAAAAGCTAAAGGCGCTCCAAAATTTTTATTATTTTATATTGATTATCGATTTGTTCCTGTGCAGTCCTGGCATCGGTTAAACCACAGAGCTCACAGAGCTTTTTTATAATTATTTGCTGTGTTGGATTACTCCTTTATTTTAAGCTTTTTAAGGGCACTGAGGGCACTATTTTCACCACGAAGGCACGATGGCACGGAGGCTCACAAAGTTTTCTTTTATAATTAAGTTACAAAGATCACAAAGCCGGTTCATTGGCGATCAGGACACAAAGATACAGTGGAATGAACAAGAGCACTTTTTGCCATCGTGCCTTCATATCCTTTGTATCTTATTCAAAAAGCATTCTCCGTGCCCTTTGTAACTTAATCTAAAAAAAGACTTTGTGAGCCTCCGTGCTATCGTGCCTTTGTGGTGAAAAATAGTGCCTCCGTACACTCTGAGACTTAAAAAGGCATATTCAACACAGTATAATTATTAAGTCTCGAAGAACATGAAGCTCGGTTTATCTACAGACCAGGCTTACATAAGGCGCAAACAATGCAATGCATCATTAAAAAATTCTTCGATCCACTTCAAGCCAGCTTTGAGCCGCTTCCTGGCTTAAATCGTCTCAGAGAGCGTTTATTGAGCCTGAGTACACGCTCTATATTCAAAACTATGCAAGCGCCCCTGAAGGCAAAGTTTATTTCTAAACAGGGCAAATGTGTATTCACAGAGGCATCAGGGCTCGTTGAAGGTCGTTAGGCATGGAGACCAAAGATCACATCCCGGAGATCAAGCAGTGCCCAAGGCACGGATATTTCCGCGGCAGCCAGTGTACGTGTGGCAATCCCGGAAGATTCATACTATCTGGCTACAAGGCCGAGAAGCTGGGGCGCATCATGTCCGGAGCGTTAAGGCATTTTCCCGGAGAACTCGGGCTAAAGCTCGACGAGCACGGCTGGGCGAGCATGGACGACCTTGAGAAGGCTATCGCCGCAAAATATCCCTGGGCTCAAAGACAGCATATAGAGGCTATGCTCGAGACGGATGAGAAGGGCCGCTACGAGTGGGACGATAACCGGGTCAGGGCCCGATACGGCCACTCCATTAATGTAGACCTCGACTACCCTGAAGCCGACTACGATGTGCTCTTCTACGGCACGAGCGAGGAAGAGGCAGACCGCATACTGGAGATCGGCCTGAAGCCGGTGAACCAGCACCACGTCCATTTAAGTAAGTCAATCGAAGAAGCAGTAAAAGTCGCCTGCATCCGCACGGAGCACCCGGTTATAATATCCATCGACGCCCGAAAGGCAAAAGGTAAAGGCATCCTTATTATCGACGCCGGCCCCGTATGCCTGTCAGGCCCTATTCCGCCGGAATACCTGAAGATCGAATAAGCGTCGTCTTATTGCCCTTTTTGACCTCGAATTTTCTGCCGGTCATCTGCTCGACGATGCGAAGCCCGGCGGCCGAATGGCCGGAGAGCACGCTGGTCGTAATGCCCGACTCGCCGGGCGCCAGTGCCATATAAAGAATGAGCTGGTCGGCCAGGTGGGCGTCCACCGCCGCCCCGGACTGCAGCTCTCTCGCCAGCATCGACGCCGCTTCACGGCCTACTTTCTCGGCAGGCTTTCCCCTTTCACCGAGAGCGCTTCCCCCCGTAAAACCTTTATATAGAGATATACCGGAGCCCGTCGACATATCATTACGGATATCGAGCCGAATATCGCCTGTCTCGTAGCCCCGTGACTGCAGGTATTCGGATGCCGCGCTCGCCTGGCGCTCGCAGACGTGGGCGGGCAGGCAGGATGACGCGGAGACGCCGGCGATGATACCGCCGACTGGCTCGATCAGGTCGGCGGGCCGGAAAGCCGCCGGCGTCGTATGAACGATGACCCTGCCGTTGCCAGCCGGAAAATATCCTCTTGAAATAAGAGATGCGTCTATACGATATCCGAACCGATCGAGCGCGGGCAGGGTGACATCGTGGAAATAGTCATATGGAGGTGCCCATTTAACGTCGGTCCCGCCAGTTATGTCGAGCGTAACGGGGCCGGGCGCGTAAGCGGCGACAGGCAAAACGCTCTGTAATGCCAGAGTAACGCTCCCGGCCGTGCCCATGTTGACGATAAAGTTACCCGCCTTAATGGGGCCTGGATCGAACGTAACCTCCGTCGACCCATACCTCAGCCCTTCTACGGTCGCATCCGTCATTTCCCGGGCGATCTCGATGGACCTGACGTGCTGGACGCCGAGGCCCGGCCTGGGCCGGCTTTTCCGGATGTTGACGATGCGTACGGCCTTTTGCTTTATTGCCGCGACAGCGATGGCCGTGCGCAATATCTGGCCACCCCCCTCGCCAATGGAGCCGTCCACCGTCCAGAGCATAAAAAAGAATAAGCCTATTTGATATTAATGGTTAGCCTTTATCCGAAAAGCTTGCCGATGGACTCGAACACGCTGTTGATAAGATAGCCGATATAGGTCAGGCTTAGCCCGGGCACGGCAACGAGATCGACCGGCACGTCCAGGTGGCCGCCTGGGATGACTTCGAGCGTTCCCGTCACATTCCTGTAGCCTTCCCTGCCGACCGTATACGAGTACTGGCCATATTGCAGCTTCGTTAGATTCGTCGAGCCCGTGCCGACGAGATCACCGTTCAGGTAGATGGACGCATCCGACGGCTTGATGATGAAGTTCACATCGCCCGTGCTGGGCTTCAGGACCTTATACACGCGATACGTGCCCTCGGAGGGGACGTTGAACGTGAGATTCTCGGGCAGATATCCGTCCATCAGCAGGCTGCAGGTATGCTCTCCGGCCCTGACGCCGGTGATGTTAAAGGGTGTCGTACGGCCTGTATCCGCCCCATCAAGCCATATGCTGGCGCCGGCCGGGTCGGTGACCGCTTCGATCGAGCCTGAATCTGTAAAGTCGACGGATATCGGCACATTATAGTCATGCGACACGTTGAGCATGTTCGCATAATAGATGGTGAACGGGTCGGAAACTTTGATCGTATCATTGCCCATGAAATTATAGGTGACCCGGACCACATAGCTCTCTGAGGGAGCGCTGGTATTCACGCCATTGAACCTGTAGTTCCCTTCGACGTCGGATGTCGTCGAAGATATGGGGCTGAAGTTAACGCCGTTGACGCGGCAAAGCTCGACGGTCGCGCCGTAAAGAGGCGCGTCATTTTTCTGCTTTATGTTGCCATGCACGACGTTTACGCCGGCCGACGGCGGAGTATGCAGTGTAGTGCCATTACCCGTAAGCGATATGGTCAGGACGGCGGTGAACGTGTCGTCGCTATTGACATGGACGTCGCTCTTGCCCGAAGAAAACGTCTTACCGTTCTCGTTGTGCTCGGCCCAGACCTGGTAGTCGCCGGCGGGCAGGTAGAACTGCCAGTTATCGCCGGGCTCGGACGAGACGAAATCATACATGCCATTGCTAAGGTAAATGGTGGCCGATACATACTGGTTATAGTTGTTGGCGTTAACTACTTTACCAGTGAGCCAGCCATAATTGGAGGGCGGATAGTAATATATCTGAACATTGTGCGTTACGACCTGGTTCTTATAGATCCAGAAGAACTCGGTCTTATCGGAATAGGACTTGCCGCTAACGATATACGTCGCTGTGACCCTGAATACATCCCGGCCATCGAAGCCAGTGATGGGTACATTATTGAAGGTAAAAGTGCCATCGGAAGCCGATATGGCGTTCCCGACGACATTGTATACACTATCCTGTAATTGTAGAGTGGCATTAGCCAGCGGCATATTATTACGGTCGATGACTTTTCCCGTGAGGGCGCCGGTGGGCGTATTGTCGGCAAGCGATACGGGTATAGTGAAAATGAATAAAGATACGATAATGAATAATGAGAAGAAACGATAGACCATTTTTACCATTTTTACCACTGGATAAAATAAAAAGAGATTAAGGGGATTTTACTCCCCTTAGTCTACTTGATCCTTAGTTCTCTTTCCTCGCGACGAGGTAGGCTACGCCGAGTAATCCGGCTAACGCGAACAGGGCCTCAAAGCCCGGAGTGGGCTTGGCGGTCGGGGTCGGGGTTGGCGGTACTGCCGTTGCCGTCGTGGTTACGACGGCGGTCGGGGTCGGCGTCGGGCTTACCGGCGCGATGTACGAGTAGTCGGGTATGGCGATGTTGTGGGTCGCAGTACCGTACTCAGAGCCGGGTACGTAGGTCGCATTGGCGTACTTGTCAATATCCGTCGGCACAGGGCCCATCAGGAATATTGCATACCACATGTGGCCTTCCTTCTCACCGGTTACGTTGTAGAAGTCCCAGGGTACTCTGTAGTACGTGTACATACCGACTGCTGCGGTCCTGCCATCGTTCGAGAACTGCGGGTTCTCCGGGATGTCCACTACGTTGGTGTTCTCCCATCTGCCCGTAGTGTCGTTCCACTGGATATTCCACAGGGTCACGTTAGCGTTCGGGATACCGACCTTGTTCTGGTCAGTCACGATGCCCGACACGGTGCCCCAGCCGACTACACGGACAGTGCAGGTGTCGGTCAGGTTGTGGTTGTACATGATCTGAGCCGTGCCGGTGATGTTAACCTTACCAACCGTCTGGTTGGAGGTCAGCAGGATCCAGGCCTGGCCGTTGAGGTCGGTGATGTTCGTCTTGACCGAAGGCAGGGTAGCGACAGTGTCGTTGTCCGAGTCGAAGGTCACGGCGATGTTGGCCCTCTTGTACTTCTGGCCATTCAGGTAGAGCTGTGCGATGATCCAGTCAGACTGGCCGCCCACGAGGATCGTGTCCTTCTCGGCGGTGACCTTGATCGCGTCCGGCGGCGGGATCCTTAAGACGATCGAGCCGATGGAGGTCGCGGACCTGTTCATCGAGTAGTTGTTGCTCTTGCCGTAGATGGTCAGGTTGTCCGTCAGCTGAGCGCTGGCGTCAACGTAGCCATAGGCCGCGTTCTGCAGCACGATGTAGTCGAAGGCGAACAGGCCTACGAACGGCTGGCTGCTGGAAGTGGTCCTGGTCATGTTGTAGATCTCGTACGGAGTGGTGCCGTTGTAGCCCATGACGTGTAACATCACGGGGATACCGCCGTAGCCGGTGCCGTAAGAGTCAACCACGTAGCCAGTCCAGGATGCGGTCGGGGCTTCGAAGTAGATCTTGATGTTGGCGAAGACGCTCGCGTCATCTGCGTAGTATGCCCAGATGGTCGAGTTGTTGCCGCCGTAGGCTTCATCAACCCAGCCGTACTGGAGGCAGGCCTTACCCGCGTTGTCAGTGGTCGCAACGGTCTGGTTTCTCCCATTCGGGTCCATGTAACCGTAGAAGCTACCGTTCTGATTCGGAGCATATGCCGGTGCAGGGTATTGCATGAATGAGTTGTTCGTGGCGTTACCGATGGTGAAGTTTACATTGTAACCGTCAGCTACCGGGTTGCCAAGAGCGTCGTACATGTATGCGCAGATCTGGATGTTGTCTCCGCTGTCCGCTACGACGTGGCTTCTTTCGGCCTTCAGCTCAATCCTTGCAGGCTTGGTGAATATAACGACCGAAGTCGTCGCTGCAGACTTTAAGTCCGCATCAATGCCGAAAGCATTGGAATAGCCTTCTCCGTACGGGTCCTTGTAGGCGTACATCTTGTACATGTTTATACCCTTATTGTACGTGCCAGCAGTGTTGTCCGGACCTGTCAGATTCACAGAGCTGTAGGTTGCGTTGATGCCGGTGATCTGATAGTTGCCGTACGCATCGGAAGACGTGTTATAGAATTCCTGGGTAGTGTTCGAGGCGTTGACGATCGCGATGTAAGCGCCGCCGATGCCTACGGTTCCGTTGACCGAGGTAGTAACTCTGCCGGTCACTGAGCCCTTTTTGCCCCAGTCAGACCAGACGGTCTGAGGATAACTGTGAGCGTTGGGGTCCCATATGGGCTTATCAGCGACAGCAGGCACTACTACTGCGATCATGGACATAATCATTAGTACTGCTAATGCTGCCTTTACATTATTTTTCATTAATTCAACCTCCCATGGTTGTGTCTATTGTGCAAGCAGATATCGCGGCTCGGATAAAACGCTCTTGTTTTACCACCCATATGCCGAATCTTCGACATATGCCGAACTAGACATCGCCAGATATAAATCCATAACCTATGGATTATTGGAGTAACATTATGACTTTCCCTAATAAATGTTTTTTGGTCTTTCCCCTATGTAAAATGGACTTCCACAGGTACCAAATGCACAGGTATATTCACGTTACTTCGCTATATTTTTTGCCAAAGGCTCGCCTGGCATACTAATATTGCCTCCAGGCGGGCTTGCTCCGTGGAAGGAGCATATATACGACAATTGACTATGATACGGCCCTGTCCACCATTAAATATATCAATACAGTATTATACTGTGGACTGTCGATCGGAATGAAGTACGCAGTCGTCCTCGGTGACGGGATGTCGGATTACCCCGTCAAGGAATTAAATGGTAACACGCCCTTAATGAGCGCCCGGAAGCCTAATATGGATTTCATGGCCCGCCACGCCCGGCATTACGGCCTGTGCCAGACCACCGTCGAAAGCCTGCCCGCGGGCAGCGACGTGGCGAACCTGGCCGTCATGGGCTATGACCCGGTCAAATATTATAATGGCCGGGGGCCGCTGGAGGCCATGAGCATGGGCGTCCGGCTGAAGCCGAACGACGTCGCCTTCCGGTGTAACCTGATAACGGTCCGGGACGGCCTCATCGCGGACTACAGCGCCGGCCACGTGACTTCGGAGGAGGCGGCCGAGCTTATCCGGTACGTGGACAGTAAGATGGGGGGTGACGGCACGAAGTTCTATCCCGGCATCAGCTACCGGCACCTGATGGTCCTGGACGGTAAGGGCGCCGGCGCCGTCTGCGACGCGCCCCACGATTACGCGGGCCAGCCGGTCGAAGAGCACCTGCCCCGGGGGGAGGAGCACGAGCTGCTTACAGGGATGATCCGGCGGTCCTGGGAACTTCTGGAGGGCCATCCGGTAAATAAAAAGCGCATCGCCGAAGGCAAGAACCCGGCGAATTCCATCTGGCCCTGGGGCCAGGGAAGGACGCCGGCCATGCCGTCTTTCCGCGAGAAGTACGGCCTGACAGGCTCGGTGATATCCGCCGTCGACCTGATAAAGGGATTAGGCGTATCGGCGGGCCTGGACGTCATCGAGGTGCCGGGCGCGACCGGGTATTTCGACACGGATTATGGCGCCAAGGCGAGGCATGCGCTCGAATCGCTAAAAGATAAGGACTTCGTTTTCATCCACGTGGAGGCGCCCGACGAGGCGGGCCACGAGGGCATGGTGAAGGAAAAGGTGAAGGCCATCGAGGACCTGGACAGCAAGGTCGTGGGCCCGATGCTGGAAGGGATGCGCCGGTTCGGCGACTTCCGCCTGATGGTCTGCCCCGACCATCCGACGCCTCTTTCTATAAAGACGCATGCCCACGACCCGGTGCCCTATGTAATATATGATTCCGGGAAGTCGGGCGAACCTGCCAGGTCCTATGACGAGAAGTCGGCCGTGGATGGGCTCTTCATCGATAAGGGCTACCAGCTGATGGATTTATTTATTAATGACCGGATATAGTGATGTTGATGGAACGTGTGCGTGTCCGGGCTTCGGCGACTTCGGCCAATCTGGGAGCGGGCTTCGACGTGCTGGGGCTGGCCCTGGACGAGCCTTTTGATATTATAGAGGTAGAGCCGGCGGACCATCTCTCGATCCGCATCGTGGGCCGGGGCTGGAAGTCGATCCCGCTGGAGCCCGAAAAGAATACTGCCGGCCTGGTGGCGAAAGAGATGGGTAAAGACGTCCTCATCACGATCCACAGCTATATCCGGCCGGCCAGCGGCCTGGGAAGCAGCGCGGCCCCGGCGGCGGGCACGGCGGTCGCCATCAATGAGCTTTTTTCGCTCGGCCTTTCCCGTGAAGAGCTAGTGCCCATCGCCGCGAAGGGCGAGGTGGCGGCGGCGGGCGTGGCTCACGCCGATAACGTGGGCCCCTGCATCATGGGAGGCCTGACTATCGTCAGTGGCGGGCGTGCGGTCAGCCTGGAGATGCCTGAGATGGGCATCGTCGCCATACTCCCCGCCATCGACGTGAGCACGAAAGCGGCCCGGGAGCTTATCCCGTCCAGCGTCCCCGTGAATGAGATGGTGCAGAACATTGGCAAGGCGTGCATGCTGGTGGCCGGCGCAGCGGCTAAGGACCCGGGCATGATCGGCCGCTCGCTCATGGATTCGTTCAACGAGAAATACCGCTCGCCGCTTATCAGGGGCTACGAGGACGTCAAGGCCGGCGCCCTTGAGCAGGGCGCCTACGGGGTCGCCATCAGCGGCTCTGGCCCGACGATGATCGCCCTATGCCCGGAGGAGCGGATGAGGCGGGTCGAGAAGGCCATGGCCGGGCAGTTCGATAAATGCGGCGTCTCCTCCGAATCCTTCATGACGCGGGTCGGCAATGGAGTGGAAATTATATAAGCGAAGAATATCTAGTTGGCATGGAATAACATGGCGGAGGACAGAAACTTTCTAACAGTGGCTGCTGTGGTGGTAGTCGGCCTTGTCGTGCTGATCGCGGTCGTAGCCGCAGTATACATAATGTTCACGTCTCTCGTGGGCGTGCCTGCGCCGACGCAGGCTCCCACGCCCGAGCCCCCGATGACGCCCACGCCTTATATGGTCATACCCGCGGGGCCGGTCACTTCGACGCCCTCCGGAAATCCTTCTTCATCGGCACCGGCAGTGCCGACGCCTGTCCAGCCAGTGGTCAAAATGGCCCAGCTCGTGGACTATGGCACCGATAAGGACACGTACAAGCCCGGCGATACCGCCATTACCTATATCGTCATAAAAAATTCGGGCACAGTGCCCATTACCGAGGCCACGCTGAATATCAAGGTGGAAAGATACGTTTCGGTGATCGGATACGTCAACGTGCAAAACCCGACGACCACCCTCACCGGCCTGGGCATTGGGCCGGGCGAGACGAAGAGGCTGGAGTACAGCATTTCCATACCCGGCGATTATGAGGGCGTCTCCACATCCGGCAAGTACCGGTTCACGATCGACGTCCTTGTCTGGGGGAACCAGATCGGCGAGTTCACGAAAGAAGTGACCGTCCAATAATTCTATGTTTCTTTTTCTATTACAATCCGGTCGCCATTTAATATGTTAGTATGCCCCTGTGTGAAGCCCGGTCAAAGGCATATAATCGGCGTTATTTTTCGGGTATTAATAAGAAGTTATGGCCATAAACTGGGATGGGGTGTGTATGGTGAAAAGCGTTTTCAAATTGACATTAGCGGCCGTGCTGGTCTCGGCAGGCCTGATGATGGTCATTTCAGGCGTTCAGCATGCCGGCGCCGCCGCGGCGAAGGTATCGCCGGCCGGCACAGTCAGCGTCACTGCGACGGCGGCCCCTTCCGGCAGGATCAGCGCCGAGCTCGTGGGTTATGGCACTGACAGGGACACGTATAGCCGGGGCGATACGGCGAACGGCTATATCACGCTGAGGAACACGGGCGATGCGGCTATAAATGACGTCACGGTCCATGCTTCTATATCGAAAAATGTCCCGGTCCTGGGCACGACATCGCTGGGCTCGAAGGACTTTAAGATCGCGAACCTGAACATTGGGCCGGGAGAGACAAAAAAAGCGCAGTTTTCAGTCACTATACCTGAGGAGTACAGCGGGTTTTCGACGGCGGGCGACTACCAGCTCAACGGTAAGGTCTTAGTGAGCGGCAAGGAGATTGGCGATTTTAGCAAGTCGGTCAAAGTCGTCTAACTTCTTTTCATTTATTACATTTTATCAGATTATTATTATAAACATACCTGTGGTCATTTTAATAGTGATCTTATGGGTGAGACGGTCGTTATCGCGCCCACGACTCGTAACGAGGGGCACGGCAAGTTCGTCCTGGACGTCGATGAGGAAGGGGTCGTGAAAAAAGGGAATTTTTTAAGCATGGTTACGGTGAGGGGCTTCGAAAAGTTCCTGGTCGGCCGGTCCATGGAGTTCGCGCCCGTGGCAACGAGCCGCTTTTGCGGCCTGTGCCCGCCGACGCACGCGACCGCATCCTCGGAAGCCATCGAACGCTCCATCGGCCTGAGCCCCCCGCATCACGGGGTACTGTTACGCGAATTATGCAACATCGGCAATCACCTTCATGATCACCCGCTGCAGCAGGTACTCATCCTGCCCGACTTCGTCAAGGACCCGGAAAAGACGAAGGAGGCGCTTACCAGGATCCAGAAGATGCGCCGCATCGGCCAGTATATTTGCAGCGTGACCGGCGGCGAGGCCATCCACTCGCCGTATATTCGCGTGGGCGGCATGTACACGAACATCAGCGAGGCGGCCAGGGATAAGCTCTCGGAGATGCTCGGTGAATACCGGCAGTACCATGAGGCACAGAGCCGTTTCATGGAGGAGGCGTTCGAAGCCGCGGACGTGCCCCCGGGACTGGGTGTCAATGACGTGGACATGATGGCGACGGACCTGATATTTGGCCGGTCGGACGTGTTCGCGAGCGACTATTATCCCTATTATTCCGAGCTCTTGCCTGCGAACTATTATGGAAAGGATATCGGCGTGGAGGCCTGTACCCGGATCCCCATGCTCCAGGGGAAGATCGTGGAAGTGGGGCCTGTTGCCCGGCTATGGAAATTTAAGGGGTGGAGGGAAAAGGGCACCATGGCGCTGAACCGGGCGAGGCTGACGGAAATCACTCTGAGGATAGAGCGAGGCCTGGATATCCTCCGGGAACTGAACACCAGGGCTCACACGCTCAACCGCCCCGTCTCGTATGGCATCGGCCGGCTGGGCATCGGCGTCAACGAGGCGCCCCGGGGCACGAACGTTCACATTACGCGGGTGGAGGACGGCCGGATCACATTTTATAAGGCCATGCCCGCGACCATGTGGAACATCGCGACCATCGGGAAGTCCACGGAGGGCTTCCACTATAAGTGGGCGCAGTGGGTGATGCGGTCCTACGACCCGTGCATATCCTGCGCCACCCACATGATCGTCATGCACGATGGCCGTGTCATCGAGGAGCGTTTCGTATGAAAAAGCCGAAGTTCGCCTATGTCCATCTGTCCGCCTGCTCGGGCTGCGAGATCTCGTTCCTGGATAATTTCGAGCGGCTCCTGGACATGATGGACATGGTGGATATCGAGTACATGACGCTCATCAAGGACGAGACGGAGATACCGAAGGCCGACATCGTCTTCGTGGACGGGGCCGCATGCCTGCAGTCAGATGACGCCGTCGATACGCTTAAGAAGGCACGGGAGAGAGGCTCTTACCTTGTGGCCTGGGGCGGGTGCTCGTCTACGGCGACCATCAATAACTTTTCGAGGGGAGGCCAGCTTCCTCAGCCCCAGCACGAGTCGTTCCCGCCCATAAAGCGCCTGGTAAGCGTGGACGCGTTCGTGCCGGGCTCGCCGCCGGCGCCGGAGATGGCATACAACATCGTAAAGGCTTTTGTGGAAGGAGACCTCGACTACCTGAAGTACCTGTCCTCATATAGTGTCGGCGGCTATGCCTGCGGCTGCGACCTGTGGAAGGACGTCGTGGAGAACGGCCTGTGCATCGGCTGCGGCGCCTGCGCCATGGCCTGCCCGACACGGGCCATCACGATGGCCGAAGGCCGGCCGAACTGTATTTTCGAGAGGTGCGTGAAATGCGGCGCCTGCTACGCCCAGTGCCCCCGCAGCTTCCTGCCGACCGCCGCCATCGAGAAGATGATGGACCGGCTGAGGGAGGAGTGAAATGGCGTATAAGGGATTCGGGAAATACAAGGAGGTCATGAGCGCCCGGTCGAAAGACCCGGATATCCAGGATATCGCCCAGGACGGGGGAACGACGACCGCGCTGATGTGCTACGCCCTCGATACCGGCTTCATCGACGGTGCGGTATTGACGAGAAAATCGAGCGAGGAATGGGCGCCCGCCCAGTACGTGGCCACGAGCAGGAAGGAGATACTCGAATCCGCTAAAAGCGTCTATGCCCTTTCGCCGAGCTTATTCCAGCTAAAAGAGGCGACGCGGGAAAAGGCGCTCAGCAAGGTGGGCTACGTGGGCGTTCCCTGCCAGATAGAGGCCGTCCGCAAGATGCAGCTATATCCCTTCGGCGCCCGGGATATCGTCGAGCGCCTTGCCCTGGTCATCGGCATCTTCTGTTTCGAGAACTTTTATCCCGAGAGCCTCAAGGCCATCGTCGAAGGCCTGGGCGAGGAGCCTCTGGAGGGCGTGGTCCGCATGCGCTGCGCCTCGGGCAAGTTCCGGACTGAGGGCGAGAAGGGCGTGACATTACCGCTCAAGGAGGCCTCCCGGTACATCCAGGATGGCGACCGTATCTGCCCTGACCTTGTGGCTGAGTGGGCCGACATTTCCATCGGATCCGTGGGCTCGGACCCGGGGTGGAATACCGTGTTCCTCAGGACGAAAAAAGGCCACGACTTTTTCCAGCAGGCCATAGGCGCCGGTGCCATAGAGACAAAGGAGATCAGCGAAGACGGGCTGAAGGCACTCGAAAAGCTGGCCGTCAGTAAGAAGAGCCGGGCGAAAAAATTTATTGAGAAACGCGAAAAGCTCGGCCTCTACGTAACCCGGGACATCTTCTATTGAGTGATTCTTATCCGATTCTGACTAGGAGAGCCTGGAACGTTAAAAGTATCAAATCGATATAGAGAAATATTAATTAAAATGCGCTGGATGCAAGAGGGCGCTTGATAACGATGGATCAAAAGGCCGGTCAAAGAGAATGTCCAGAGAAGGCAGTACCTCTCCCTTCTATTATGGGGCGTATATTTTGTTAATTATTAATTTTTAGATACCGGCCATTTTTTATCGAACTGCTGAAATTCTTCCGTTACAGATGTAAGCCATGCACGCCTGACAGTACATTCGTCACAGGAGCCTTCCTGGCAGAATATATCCGCAACGTAAGGGCACCATTCGCATTTCCTCGAGAATACCTTTGCCTTATTAGCCGTTATATAATTAATCTTCTGATTACTGGTTTCAATTATTTTTTCACCGGTTAATACCTCTTGACTAACAGTGCCACCCATAATATCCCTCTGACATTATCGAGTTATAATATTATAAAATCCCGAAAAATTGTTTATAAATCTTTTGGTCTCCAGGATAAAGCGACCTTAAAAGTGCCAAATTTATAGTAATTATTCACTTTTTAATTTACATTTTCGATAAATTTTTTTTTAAAAAACTGGACATTTGCCTTTCAGTGATTGATTTTTCATTTGTGAACGACTCGATATAATATAGTTGGTGCGTGCGTAAAAAAGTCTGTATTCGTAATGGATCGGCAGATAATAAAAGCTGTCTTATAATAATGATAGCTTTTATAGCCGCTCGTATAGAGTTGTGCGCTCCCGTGGTATCCGATCGATAGCTTTAATAAGCCTCATAAAGTCGCCCTTTGACAGGTACTCGCCGTGCCCGGAGCCGGCCGCCACGGAGATCTTATCCTCGATCATGGTGCCCCCGAAATCGTTGGCCCCGGCGCAGAGGGCAGCCTGCGACAGCTTGACGCCCATCTTGATCCAGGACACCTGGATGTTGGGTATATCCCTGCCGAAGATGACCCGGGCCAGCGCGTGCAGGCGCAGGTCGTCCATGCCGCTTGCGCCGATGGACCGGCCGCTCAGCCGGTTGTTCTCGTGCATGAACGTGAGCGGGATGAACTCGGTAAAGCCGTGCGTCTCGCGCTGGATGTCCCGCAACAGGAACATGTGGTCGATGCGGTCCTCCCAGGTCTCCAGTGTGCCATACATGATCGTAGAGGTGGTCTTAATGCCGAGCCGGTGCGCATCCTTTATGATGTCCACCCACTGCTGTGTCGAGACTTTGCGGGGGCAGATTTTCTCCCTGACTGTATCCACGAGTATCTCGGCCGATGCGCCCGTCATCGTGGTAAGGCCGGCCTTTCGGAAGGCGGCCATCGCCTCTGCCGGGGTGACGTTCGATACCTTGGCCGCGTAATAGACTTCCATCGGCGACAGGGCGTGGAGCATGATGTCGTATTTCGCCTTAATGGCCTTGAACAGGTCGCAGTAGTAGTCCACGGTCATGTAGGGCATGACGCCGGAGATGAGGCACAGCTCGGTGGCGCCGATGTCCTTCGCCTCGCCGACCCTCTGCAGGATCTCTTCGGTGGTAAGCCTGAAGCCGATGCTGTTCCTGAATGAGCAAAAGTCGCACCCGATCATGCAGCGGTCGGTGACCTCGACGAGCCGGTTAACGACGAAGGTGATGTCGTCGCCGACGATGGCCTTGCGCAGCCCGTCGGCCGTGTCGAAGAGCTCGAACGGGTTGCCTTTTAAAAGCTCGAGGGCATCTTTTTTCGTTATCTCTCCCGCGAGTGAGCGCTCATAGATATTTTTCAGCATAGCGACTCCTGTAAATGGCAGATATAATAGGGCTCATTCATAATAAAATGTCTGTTCGTAAGCTGCACACCTTTACTTGTATGCCGATTTTCGCCCGGTGGAAGAAGCCGCTATTTTCATGGCCGGCTTCACATCCCCGTAAAGTGTGGTGCGCTGTCTTGGAATGCGTCCCGCGTCCCGTATGATGGCCTGCAGCTCCTCGGGCGACAAGCACTCGCCCGCAGTTGCTCCGGCCGTCTTCGAGATCCGCTCCTCCATGAGCGTTCCGCCGAGGTCGTTGGCGCCGCAATGGAGCGCCACCTGGGCCAGCTTGGGGCCTAGCTTGACCCAGGACGCCTGCACGTTCACGAGGTCGGGGCCGAAGATGAGCCGGGCCAGGGCATACATCCGCAGATCATCCAGGCCGCTGGCGCCCATGGAGCCTTTTTGCTTCAGCACGATTTCTCCCAGCGGATTATTCTTGCTCATGAAGGTCAGGGGCACGAACTCGGTGAACCCGTGGGTCTCGCGCTGGATGTCCCGCTGGATGAAAATGTGATCCAGACGATCCTTCCAGGTCTCGATATGGCCATACATGATCGTGGCGGTGGTGGGAATGCCGGTCTTGTGGGCCTTGGTGACCACGTCGACCCACTGCCGTGTCGTCAGCTTGTCCGGGCATATCTTCTTCCGGACGGAGTCCACGAGTATTTCGGCCGCAGTCCCGGGCATCGAGCCCAGCCCCGCTTTCTTTAGCTCCTTTAATGAATGTGAAATGGTTACGCCGGAGATCTCGCTCATGTGGAAGACCTCCATGGGCGAAAAGGCGTGTATGTCTATGTCGTACCTGCCTTTAATGGCCCTGAGCATGGCGACGTAGTCCTTCAGGTACATGTCGGGAAGCAGGCCGCCCTGGATGCACACCTCGGTCGCGCCGTACTTCTTCGCCTCGCCCACTTTTTTTAATAGCTGCGCGCTGGTGAGCCGGTAGTTCTCGTTGTTCCGGAAGGCGCAGAAGGCGCAGGTGCCGATGCATATGTCCGTAAAATTCATATTCCGGTTGACGACGTAGGAGACCGTGTCGCCGACCAGCTCCCGGCGCACGGCGTCGGCTGTCTGGAACAGTTCGAAGGGGTCCTCTTTTAATAAGGCCATCGCGTCCTTTTTCGTGATCCTGCCTGCCAGCGATCGCTCGTAGATATCATCAAACACAATACCCATCTCCATCCGCGTGTCTCCTGATGATCGACTCCAGCCTCTCCGGGTACCAGCCCTTTTTCACGTACTTCGGGTACAGAGGGAGCCGCTCCCGGAGCTTCAGGCCCATGGCGCCGAGCTCATCCAGCGTGGGCCATCGGCACTCCGGATTGATGTAATCTTCAGTGACGGGCGAGATGCCGCCGATGTCGCCCGCGCCGGCCCTTAAAAATTCGGGCAGGTGGGACGTCAGGTTGGGCGGCGCCTGCAACTCAATATCCGCCGGAAGTATCTCGCGGGCCATCCTTAAAACCCTTATCATGTCCTCGACGCCTGGCGGTTCCGTGGAGCCCATGCGGGTCTCCGGCTTGGGCACGAAGTTCTGGACGATGACTTCCTGTATATGGTCGTATTTTTTATGCAGGTCTCGGATGGCCTCCAGCGATTCCCGCCGGTCGTCCCAGGTCTCTCCGATGCCCACCAGGATGCCCGTGGTGAACGGGATCTTTAGTTTCCCGGCGCGCTCCATGAACTCGAGGCGCACTGAAGGCCTCTTCAGAGGGCTCAGCCGGTGCGCGGGGAGTTCCGCGGTCGTCTCCAGCATGAGGCCCATGCTGGCGTTGACGCCCCTGAGCTTTTCCAGCTCGGCGAAAGGCAGCACGCCGCCGTTGGTGTGGGGCAGCATGCCCAATCCGATGGCATCCAGGCAAAGGTCGTAGACGTAGTCCGTGAGATCCATGTAGCCGTATTTTCCGAGCTCTTTAAAAAAGAGGGGATCTGACGGCGCGTCGCCATAGGTGAAAAGCGCCTCCAGGCAGCCCAGGCCCGCGGCCTTTTTGAGCGTATCGTGGGCGACTTCGGGCCGGATGATGAAAGCATCCTTTGAGCCGGCGTCTCGCCGGAACCCGCAATAGCCGCAGTTGTTGCGGCACATGTTGGTAACGGGGATGAACACGTTCTTCGAGTAGGTGACGAAGTCTTTAGACATGTGAAACGCCTGTCTAAGTAACCAAGGTTGACCATAGATAAAATATATACTTTACTGCGCCGGGGAGGTAACGCCGGCATAAGTAGTATAAACGTTTTTTAAGCCTGTGCTCGTACATCCGCCATGGGTGCGTGAGATCAATCAGGGTCATCGATCTATAGCATGCATTATCATTCTTGTATCGCTGCTCCTGCTCGCCACGGCGACGCATAAAGCGTGGGGCGCGGCAGGGGAGCTCAAGTACGAGCTCGTATCCGGCGGCGTTACATACGGGGATGATGCCATCATAACGGGGCTTAAACAGGCCATCTTCCACCAGCAGGATGCGACTGCCGTGGACCTGGAGAGCCTGGGCATAGCCTTCCCGGGGACTCTTTGCTTTGCGCCATCGCAGGGGACGGGGATCGCTTTACCTTCGATACGCCAGACTCGGGAGGAGTCCGCCAGCAGGTCCAGCACCGGCTTTTATTCGGCCAACCAGCCCTATTACCCGTATATCAACGAAGGCGCCGCCCCGATAGGCGTCGGGCAGTTCGGCCGTCCGAGCCCGGTCACGCCCGCGGGATTCCAGAGCAATTCCCTGCTATACCCGGAAATGGTCGTCGAGGGCGATCTCACGCCAAATCTGACCTATGATAACAAGAATATCAACAATTCCCGGGTTACGCTGCCCCCCTCGACAGCCGGGCGGGCATATGGCGAGACGGCCGCGGCGCTGGGCGGCACGACGGGCATGGAGTCCAGCCCCCTTGCGCTATCTATCCACCGGTTTAACCTGGACTTGAACGCGTCGCAGATCAGCCGGATGAGCATCCTGGAAAGGATGTGGCGGAACTCGCACCTGTCGCACCTCATGGACATCGCCTTCGAGGGCGAAGTGTCCCGGCCGGCATGGATATCCCCGGAAGAGACCCTAACTGTACCCCAGGCGCCCCGGAATGAGAGCGACCTGACGAACGTTACCAGCCCGAGGGTCTCGCTGCAGCGCACGGACCACGCGAAGGTCATCAGGGAGGCGCTGGCCTTCACCCGGCCGGGCCAGTACATAAAGCCCGAGTTCTGGGACCTGAACCCGCTGACTCCGGGCAGGCTAGTACAGCCGGTCCGGATGCCGGCCGGCCAGGCTATTCATGCCGTTTCAGGCACATCTTCAGGAGGGTTGCCACTCTTCTAAAGACTCCCTACTCGCTTTTTTACCGGCACCCCCGGCTAAAGTATTTAAGATTTCAACGCTTTTCATAGAATACGATGAAGGCAGTCGTACCTTTTAAGACCGTAAACGCAAAGTCCCGGCTGGCCGAGATCCTCACGGCAGAGGAGCGGGAGAGGCTGGCCCGGCTGATGCTCGACGATATCACGGGCGCTCTTCGGGAGGCTGGCCTGCAGGTCGTGCTCCTCACGACGACTCCATACCAGTACGACGCGGAGGTCGTGGTCAGCGAGAAGGACCTGAATTCGTCCCTGAACGACTTTCTGAGCACCGAGGCGGAGCCCGTCATGATCATCATGGCCGACATACCGCTCATCACAGTTAAAAATATTCGGGACATGCTCGCCAGCCCCGCGGACGTGGTAATATCGCCGGGGAGGGGGGGAGGCACGAACGTACAGTATATTAAGGAGCCCCGGAAGTACCATGTCGACTACTATGGGGCTAGCTTTTTAGACCACATGCGCATCGCCGAGGATAACGGCCTGACCGTTGAGTTCTTCGACTCGTTCAACGCCTCCAGCGACATCGACGAGCCCCAGGACCTGGTCGAGCTTTACATCCACGGCAGGGGCAGGGCGGCCGAATACCTGCGCTCGTTCATGGCGCTGGACGTGAGTAATGGCCGCGTTAAGATCGTCCGGGACGTGCAGAAGGTCCCGGAGGGCCGGCGCCCCGGAAGGTCCGTAGCCACCCAATAGGCTATGCAAAAATAAATACCGTGTATTTCGTGGTATTAGCTTTTTATATGGACGCAGTTTCGCTATCGGGGGTTGAGGGTAAAGCTTTAAATATCTTCGAGTAGACCCTTGATTAAACTAAATATGGGGGCATATCCATGGCTAATAGTAGAAACACGATAGGATACGGCAATACGCCGGGATTTTTGACCAGTGCAGAGAAGACCTCTCCGCTGGGTTATTATTTTGCGTTCCTGATCATCTTTCTGGTGGGCGGCATTTACGCCCTGGTGGAATTCGGCGGCATCGTGACGGAGAAGGCGATCTTACTCGTGACGATCAGCGACGCCCTGCTCGTCGTGGGCACGATCATGTTCCTCGCCACGTCGCTCTTCGGGTATATCAAGTCGAAGAACCTGCGCATACAGGACGCCATGTTCGGGTTTTCAATGGCCTCGCTCTCTTTCTGCGTCGCGGGGTTCATCTGGACCTGGTATAACCTTGTGCTGCAGGTGCGTGCCCCATTCCCGTCCATGGCGGACGTCTTTTTCCTCATCGGCTCGCTCGCGACCATCGCGGCCATCTATAGCGCCACCCGGGCGGTCACCGAGACGACCGGCCTCAAGGTCGAGCTGAACGTCATCATCATCGTGCTGGCGGTCATCGCGACTGCGGCCATCGTCTGGACCTATGCATCCTATACGGACATCCTGAAGGGCGGCTTAACTCCGTCGGCGTTCATTTCCATCGCCTATCCGGCGCTGGACATCATCTGCCTGGCCCTGGTGGGCAACCTGATCCTCACGTCGATAGGCCGGAGCGTCTTCGAGTCGCAGCTCGTCATCGCCATCGGGTCGATCATCCTTTCGATCTCGCACATCTACTTCTCCGTGACGACGTCGATGGGCTTTTACCGCTATGAGCCGCTGGCCATAACGCTCTACGCCGTCTCGTACATGCTCTACGCGATCGGCATATCCAGGTACGTCGACCTGACCAAGTACGACCTCATCATGGACCGGATACAAAAGCTCAATAAGGTCCAATAAGTCGCCTATTTTTATCTTTTAATCTTTTACTGTGCTTCGTTAACATGAAAGGTATTATTTGGACCGTCGGAGCAAGGAACAAAGGATAAAAAGGACCAAGCACTGGCCTATATCTAATAGCCGTGAGGCCAGGCCTCAATGTTATAACGCTTATTTCTCTATTTTTTCGATGATGCCCCGGGCACACTCGATGCCCATAGCAGCGGCAGGCACGATGCCCCGCGTCACTCCCGCCCCATCACCACAAACGTAGAGGTCATCGACCACCGCCGTCTCGAAATGCTCCCTCGTCTCGGGGCGAACGGCCGCGAACTTGATCTCCGGAGCATACAACAAAGTGGCATCCGAAGCCACACCAGGCACCACCCGGTCCAGCATATCCAGGCCCTCCAGAAGATCAGTGACCACCCGATGCGGCAAAGCCATAGAGATGTCCCCGGGCGTTACGAACCGAAGCGTGGGCTCGACGTAGCTTCGCCTCAGGCGTTCCCAGGTGGACCTCCGGCCTTTTTTCAAATCCCCTAAACGCTGCAGGAGCGGCCGGCCCCCGCCGATAGTCTTCGCCTGCTCCGCAATCGTACTACCATACTCGTTCGTATTCTCCAGGGGCTCAGTTAAAGCAATCTTCGTCAGAAAAGCGAA
>NZ_DATJPM010000064.1 GCF_035506375.1 Methanocella sp. | reverse complement strand
CTTCTAAGATACAAAGGATAAGAAGGCACAGGGGCAAAAAGTGCTCTTGTCCATTCCACTGTGTCTTTGTATCCTTCGTGCCCTGATCGCCAATGAACCGGCTTTGTGTACTTTGTAACTTAATTTAAAAAGAAAACTTTGTGAGCCTCCGTGCTCTTCGTGCCTCTGTGGTGAAAATAGTGCCCTCCGTCTCTTAAAAATCTTAAAATACGGGAGTAATTCAACACAGCAAATCTCTTTAAAAAAGACATATTACTCTAAGACTGTTTTAGTCACAAAGTGTCTCAAAGCGGGCCTGAATTGGCTCTAAGACATTATTAGATATTCTAAAATAGTTGGTGCCGCCTGGTGATTAAATAAAATTCCGTGCCGCCTGGTGTAACCTTGGTGCCGCTTGTTAGCACGATTTTCGACCCCCACTAAGCTTACACCAGGCGGCACCAATTTTATATTATACCACCAAGCGGCACCAAGTTTACACCATGCCGCACCAACGATTTTTTTAAAATTCTTAGAGAACTTAGAGCTAGCTTCGAGTTACTTTGAGGCTGAACAGTCTTCATGTAACTTTGCAGGAGAGCCTTATAAAAATAGTAAAAGGGGATGTTATCCCCTGTGTCGAGTAGCACTGCGCTATTCTAGGTATACAGGTAGCCGCCTGGTCCCGCGACGGGCACGCCGAACACGACGCCGATAGGCTGGAGGCCGAAGCTCGAGGCGCCGGCCGAGCCGGTGGCCGCCGAATTCTGGGCGCCCCAGTTACCGCCCACGCCGGTCGAGAACGGCCCGTAGCTCGCGAACGGGCTTATGCCGCAGCCGCCCCAGCCGCCCCAGCCGCCCCAGCCGAACGGGCCGCCGCAACCCTGGACAGCCGTCTGGCCGACATAATCGTTCACGAAGGAATCCGTTGTGGCGGCTCCTCCCACGCCCGAGGTCGTATACCAGGTGTTCGTGATCCCGTTGCCGAGATTACCGGCTCCGACGGCGAGCGGCGTGACCTGCGCACTGGCCGCAGAGGCGGCCACGATGAATAATCCGAATAACGCTAGCACTACCAATCTATTGAAATAGCTCATTAGACTCCCCCTACGTTTAGCTAGTTTATAGACTGGAAATAAATATGTTATCGCCTTTTATCGGGCAGTTGAGACCGGTGAGGCCGCAATAAACACATAGTTATGCTTTTAGAGAAAAATAAATTGGACCTGAGCGGCGAGGGCATGAATGCAGATCTATGGGAGACTCCATTATTAAAAAAGTCTTTGCGAGTCCTCCATGGCCCTGCGGCCTTGCGTATTGGACATTCAAAGATGGCATAACGGGCAAACGATAGTTAAGGGGCAATTTTTATAAAAAGTTCAGGGAGATCTGGACGTCATTGTAGTAATTTTTCGTAGGCTCTCTCGTCCCATTCGAAGATCTCGGTGAGCCTATCCACCAGTACCTTCGCCAGCTCCGGCGCCTTCATGTACCGGTACTCCTTCTCGAACACGTCGAGGAACTCCTCGGTCCAGGTGCCGGTGATCTTGAACTCGATCTCGGAGATCTTGGCGAGCAGCTCCTTCTTGGTCATATCGACGCATCCCGTGGGATAGCATACCTCGGCCGTTTCATCGAGATCGGTGAGGCCTTTTGTGTCGTTTTCTAAAAGGTTATCAAAGTCAATTCTCATCATCGCACCCCTTGACATTCGCCTCGGCCGTCTCTTCCAGCTCCCAGCCGAGCTTGTCCTTTATGACCCAATAGGCCATCTCGGGCGATATAGCGCCTATCTCGGTAATGATCATGTCGATAAACTTGTGAGGCGTGATGTCGAAGGCCGGGTTAGAAATGCGGAGATTCGGCCACTTCATCCGCAGCTCGTTGCAAAGGACCTCCGCCGGGTCGCGCTCCTCGATCTCGACCATCTCGCCGAACAGCGTCCTGGGGCTGAACTTATAGGTCTCGGCGGCACAGATGAAGCCCACGCGGGCCTCGTTCGCGGCTAAAGCCACCTGCGACGTGCCCACCTTATTGACAAGGCTGCCGTTTACGGTAATGGCATCGGCGCCCACGATGACCAGGTCGACCTTCTTCATCGTGTAGCGCACGGCCGAGTCCAGGATGAGCGTCGTGGGAATGCCCGCCTTCTGGAGGAAGTCGACCGTGACGTAGCCCTGCTGGCGGGGCCGGGTCTCGGTCGCGATGACGTTGATCTTCTTGCCCTGCTTGAATGCGGTCTCGAAGATGGAGAACGCGGCGGACGAGTTACAGTGCGTCATGATCGTGTCGCCGTCCTTGATGCGGTGGGCGCCGATCTCGCCAATACGCTTCACAGCGTTCTCGGAGCCTGCGATGAACGCGTCGGCGTTGCTGACGATGGCTTGCCTCGCCTCTGCCACTGTGCCGGCATTATAGCGCATTACCGCCCGCAGGGCGTTGGGCAGTGAAACGGCCGTCGGCCTCGTGCTATATAATAAGTTGTACGCCTCGTCCATCCTCTTATTAAATTCTTTTATATCGTTTGTCCTGATGGACAGGGCCTCTTCCTTCAGCGCTCCGGCGGCGGCCCGGGCGATCTTCCCGGCCCCCCGGATCTCCATGCTCTTGATCTTATCGGCGGTCTCCGTCAACGCGGTCATCACGATCACTGCCCGGCATATGCCGGCACTATCTGTATATCACTAGGTATACAAATATCAATCACTTGAAAAATAGAAAACGGGCCGTAGGCCCGCTTAAGTTTATACTATGGGGGTGCTAAAGCAGGGGCACACCAGGTTACACCAATTGTTAATCACGTACGACGGCACCGATTTTTCTATGGTCGGGCTGTGTATAATGGAGCAGAGCTGCGGCTGAATATTACAGCTCGGGTACGTGATACATGGGGGACAGTAGTTGCACGAGGGACAGCTGTAGCACGGGGGACAGTAGTTACTGCACCACGATGGTACCACGAAGTTCCCGCAGGTCGGTGTCATTACAAGATTGCCGTCCGCTACTGCACCGTCGCTCATCGCCGTGTATAAGACTGGATCACTTACGGCTCCGCTCGAGACCACTCCGCCGTCATCGGCCATGATCTGCATCGTCCCATCGCCGGCGGCAGGCGGCGCCTGGCCTTCGATATATGCGGCGCCCGCCGATACCGCCAGAAGTGGTATCAGTAACAGCGCTAAGACTATTGTTCTAAACCTCACCTATTACCCTCCTCAATATTAATTGATATTCTACGATAATCATATATGCATTAATATATTATAAATTTTATTATTACTACGATTGCGATTGAAGCTATGTGCCTCTCCCAAAATATTATTTAAAAGACGGGCCTTATGGTGTATCGATGGTCGATACATTCGGCATGATCTTTTTCGCTTTGCTCGCGCTGGTAGCCATATACGTCTTTTTATGGCTGATGGGCAAGCCTTACCGTGTTGATCATGAGACTGGCCGGCAGGAGACGACCGTCCCCTTAGAGAAAGGGCGGGCGGAGATGAGCGACGAGGAATTTATCGACTCCTATACCGGACCCATGCTGGAGGACGCGCTCGATGTGCTGGACTCGGCGGTGGACTCCATCAAGTCGGGGCTGGACTTTTATAAACGGTGCGTATGGGAAGCCGCAGGAGATGAGTTCCACGCCGCAGCAAAGGGCATCGACGGCGCTTCCCTGCGCCTGAGAGACGTCGTCGCCATGGTCGAAGACCCCGGCTCGAAGCCGTCGACGGAGGCTAAAGCCCGCCTCGAGCAATGCCGGCAGCTCAGGGCGCTGACCATCCGCATGGAAGAGGCCTGCGACGCACGCGTGGAAGGAAAAGAGGATGAGGCTAAACGGCTAGACGAAATAATGCCAGGGCTGGAAAGCCTGGCTATAAATTTTAAAAAATAGTGATCTTATAGCTCGGGGTCGCCGTCGTTGAAGTGGCAGCCGATGTGCGAGCCGTCGCAGTACGGCTTATTACCCGACATGCCGCAGCGGCACAGGGTAACGCGGTTCCGGACCTCGTATTTAGTGCCGTTCTCCGATTCTACCGGGACGCCGCCCTTCACCCAGAGAGGCCCGCTGCACTCTTTTTCGGGGTCCTCGGTCAGGCTGATCGAGGGCTCGAACTTGGGCTCGATGGGCTTGCCGGTCTCGTTGTCCCATATCACCAGCCTGCCCGAAGAGCACTGGCCTGCGATGTGGGCTGCGAGCTTTTTATCGTTCGGATCGTCAGACTCTGCCGTGAGGCGCCATACTCCGCCGGCCTGGTGGCAGAAGCGGGATACCGCGCATAAGTCCTGGACGTCGGTGAGCGTAAAGCCAGGGCCTTCGATGCGCTCGGCCTGGGCGAGATATTTCTTTTTCGTAGCCGTCTCGGTGCCATCGAAGCCTTCCTTCGCGTGGGTGCCGTCGCAGAACGGCTTATGCTTCGAGCCGCCGCATCGGCAAAGGGCGTAGGTCTCCTGCTCCGGGTAGGCTTTTCCCTTCTTCCATTCGGCGGAAATGCCCTCGCTATCAGCGACGATGTACTCCTTCTCGAGGGGCAGGCCGCCGGTGACGATGTAAGGCCCGTTCTTCGATACCAGTACTCCGCCGGCCTTCTTTTCTTTCGGCTTACCTGCCGTATGGTCAGCTACATGGTCCTTCTTGTTCTTTATCATACAATCCAAAAATTACTGACTTTAACATATACTTTGTTAGAATTACTCGCCAATACGATTGAGTCACTAATTAAAAAATAGATTTAGCGGTCAGGGTATGCCGGTGCCGCCCCGGGTCTCCAGGTTCAGCATCCCCTGTGCCGTGACCTCGTACTTGATGACGACGCTGGTCGCCGGCGGTACCCGCTTTAGCATGTCCGAGGCGAAGGCCAGGTCCAGCGTGACCTTCAGGTGGGTCAGCTCGTACTTCGAGAGCACCTCGGGGAAGAGTAAATATGTCGCAACGCTGGGCGAGATGCGGAACATGACGGCCAGGGCGTCGAACCCCGGGGACTGGGAGAGCATGAGGACGACGGCGTCGCCCGGGCGGTTACCCGGAGCGTATTTCGCCTCCATCTCCACGAAATAGGGGAGCTGCAGGATACGGTTCAGCGCCTCCTTGATGAATTCGCCGTTCACCAGAGCGTTCGAGTAATTCGAGTACAGGAAGTTATAGACGTCCATGCCCGACTTCCGGCCAGCCGTGAACACGGCCCGGTAGCCGTCGAAGTTCCGGGCGAGCCGGTACATAGTGCCTTTTTTATCGTCCTCCTTCGTCTCGAGGAAGGGGGCGGCGGCCTCAAGGGCGGGCTCGATCTCGTCCTCCGAGTGCAGGCCCGAAAGCCGGTCGCGCAGGACGTCTCCCGCCGAGACGAAGTCGTTCTGGCCGGACAGGTAGGTGATCAGCCTGCCCACGTATGCGTCGGTATCCGCTGGCATAGTATTCGCTAGTTCTGCCTGATACGTTAAATGCTTATTCGTTGTGCACTGGCACGTCGGGGAACGGCAGCGTGCTGAAGGCCCGCATGACCCGATAGTTGACGGCCCGCTCGAACACTTCGGCGGCCTCGATCTCCGCCTGCATGCCCCGGAACTTCGCGGTCGCTTCCTCCCGCTCCGCCAGGTGCTCCATGCTGCCCAGGTGCTCCACGCCGTTCTTCATGGACAGGCTCTTGTGCTCCTTTATCGCCTTTATCTTGGTGGCGAGCGTGTCCTCGATGTCGACGTAGATATCGCCGTGCGAGTTGACGCCACTGGAGGTCTCCGAATAGTACAGGCACGGCACTTTGTAGGGCTTGTGCTTCGTCTTGACCTCGCCCACACGGGAGAGCAGGCAGGCGCCCAGAACTGCCTGGGACAGCTTCCGGTGGTCCGGGTTATAATCGGTAGGCTGGTGCGTAATGACGATATCGGGCTTCACGTCCCGGATAAGCTCCACGACCTTGTGGACAGTGGGCCTGTCGTTCTCGATGTTACCCTCCTTCAAGTCCAGGAACCTCGCCTCGCAGCCGAGCACTTTGGCGACCTTCGTCGCCTCCTCCCGGTTCTCGTCGCAGGACGATACGCAAATTACCCTGTCTCCCGCCTTCGCGAGCTTAGCCAGGGTGCCGCCGCACTGGTACGGCATGTCAAAGGGGTCTGCGTGGGCCCCAATGGCCAGAACAGTAAGCTTCTTCGCCATGTTACTCCTCCATTTAAATTATTTTATTATTGCCTTCGCATACCTTAAATCCGCCGGAGAGCACAAAACTTTTAGCCACTGAAGGTAATTCTCGTCCAATGGCGCGCACATATACGATCATCGTCTCGACTGCGGACGCCGCGAGCGTCAACATCCGCGACCGGCTGCTCGAGCTCGCCCGCTGGGAGCGGGCCTTCGACGGCGACTACCGCGTATACCGGCATGGCGCCTTTACAATGGTCGAGATCGGCGATTACCACGTCTTCCAGGACAACCTGGACGAGAAGCTGGACGGCATGGGCTTCAAGCCCGAGGCAATAATTTTTGCGTCCAAGCACCGGAGCATGGAAAACCGAAAAACGCTCACCGTTCATTTTACCGGCAACATCGGCGAGGGCAAGTTCGGCGGAAGCCCCCATGAGCTGGCCGTGCCCGCGCCGCATATCGCGGTCTCCTTACTAAAAAGCCTCAAGAGTGCCGTATCCCCGTACGCAGTCTCCTACGAGGCCACGCATCACGGGCCCTCGGCGCTGAAGGTGCCGTCCGTCTACGTGGAGATCGGCAGCACCATGGAGGAGTGGTCGGATAAGTCCGCCGGCGTCATCGTCGCTAAAGCTATTCTTGGCATAAAAGAATCGCCCGAAATGCCCGTCTTCGTGGGTATCGGGGGCAACCATTACGCGCCCCGGGAGACGACGCTCGCGCTGGAGACCGGCGTCGCGTTCGGCCATATCATCGCAGACCACGCCGTGCCGGAGCTGACCGAGGACGTCCTGAAGCAGGCCTTCGATAAGTCGGGAACGGCCGAAGCCTATGTCGATCGTAAATCCATCCCGAAGGAGCTGCGGGACCGGCTGGACGGCATGCTGCAAAAATTCGGGTATACCATGCGTACGGAAACGGAGATCCGGGAGCTGAGCAAGCCCTGGCTGCGCTGCCCCCGGCTGCTGGAGATCGCGAATTCACGTACACCGCCGCTGAAGATTAAATTTACAAAGAGCCTTGCCGCCGCCATGGGCGACTGTAAGCCCGGCGCCTGTGGCGCCTGCCCGATGGGCATCGCCGGCGCCATCAATGGCGAATTACTGGCCATGGCCTGGAAGGCCGGCCGCGCCGACGTTCAAAAAGTGGCGGAAGAGCAGGGCGTCGTGCTCTTTTACGACCACAATGGGGCCCTCACGGAGTATCTGGGCGGCATGGACCGTGCGGCCGTCGATCAGGCGGTAAAGGAGATCACGCAGGCGTGTATCGATGCGCTGAAGAAGAAATATACGGTCAAGTACGACCACTGGGAAGAGCAATTATACGTCATCGACCGGCGCTTCGACGCGGAGAAGGCGAAGGCGCTGGGCGTTCCCGAGGGGCCGGCCTATGGCCGCCTCGTGAAGGGAGAGTCCGTCACCGTCAACGGCACGACGGTCACTCCGGAAATGGTTTTCTCCGAAAGCGTTAAGAGAATAAAATTAAATAATTATTCAACCAATACAATAGTAGGGGATGGGGTAATGGAACCTGGAGAACCAAGCATTTTCAGCTCTGGCAGAGCTGCGAAGGTAATTGACGATCACGGCGAGATAATCGACACTGACGAGCGCGCCAGCGATATTATCGACGGCGAAGCGCCCGGTGCGATGCCGGAAAAAGTCGGGGACACCGACGAAGACATCATGGCCGTCATGGAGGGCCTCAAGACCAACGTCATCGTCATCGGCTGCGGCGGGGGAGGCTCGAACTCCATAGCCCGGATGTCCAGCGAGGGCATCGTGGGCGCAAAGCTCTTCGCCATGAACACCGACGCGCAGCATTTACTTCATACGAAGGCGGATAAAAAATTCCTGATCGGCAAAAAATTAACGAGGGGATTCGGCGCGGGCAGCCTTCCCGAGGTCGGGGAGAGCGCGGCGAAAGAAAGCCTCTCGGAAATTAAAGCCGCAATCAGCCAGTCCGACATGGTGTTCGTCACCTGCGGGCTGGGCGGCGGCACCGGCACCGGCTCGGCGCCCGTCGTGGCGCAGGTCGCCCGGGAGGGCGGCGCTCTCACGATAGCGGTCGTTACGACGCCCTTTAAGGTAGAAGGCGCGGTCAGGAAGGACAACGCGGAAAAAGGCCTCGAGAAGCTCCGGAAGTCGGCAGACACGGTCATCGTCGTCCCTAACGATAAGCTCCTGGAAGTCGTGCCGAACCTGCCTCTGCAGCAGGCGTTCAAGGTGGCGGACGAGGTGCTCACCCACGCAGTCAAGGGCATTACCGAGCTGGTCACCAAGGCCGGGCTCGTGAACCTGGACTTCGCGGACATAAAGACCGTGATGTCGAACGGCGGCGTGGCGATGATCGGCCTGGGCGAGGGCAAGGGCGATAAGGCGGCCGAGCTCTCGGTGCGCAACGCGCTGCTCAGCCCGCTGCTGGACGTGGACATCTCTGGGGCGAAAGCCGCCATCGTCAATGTCACCGGCGGCTCGCACATGACCATCGGCGAGGCGGAGGCCGTCGTCGAAGAGGTCTATAACGCCATCGACCCGGAGGCAAGGCTGATCTGGGGCGCATCGGTCGACCCCGACCTGGGCGACGTCATCCGTACGATGGTCATCATCACCGGCGTGTCCTCCTCCCAGATACTGGGCAAGCCGCAGGAGGAGCAGCAGCCGGTCTTCAATCCCCAAAAGACATTAAAAACGCAAAAATTCGGGCTGGATTTCGTAGGGTGATAAACGAAAACTATAAATGTTGATAAAATCTTAATTCACATCGTCCTTTTTTGAGGCTTCACTATGGCAGAGAATAAGGCAGGCTCAATATCGCTGGAACGCATCACCGATTCCATCAAGCAGTATGTCAGGATACTCAAGCTCACGCGCAAGCCGAGCATGGACGAGTTCCTGACGATCTCCAAGGTCGCGGGCATAGGCATCATACTCATCGGTATCATCGGGTTCATCATCTACCTGCTCATGGTTCCGATACCTACTATGTTCTTAAAATAAGGTGGTAGTAAAAAATGGCCCAGGAACAACAAATGCAGGCAGAGACGCCGACGGCGTCGGTATACGCTGTGAAGACCACCGCGAACCAGGAGCGGTCGGTGGCTAACCTCATCGCAATGGTGGCGCGTAAGGAGAACTACGACATCCGCTCCATCCTCGTACCGGAAGAGCTGAAGGGCTACGTGCTCGTCGAGTCGCCCATGCACGAGATCGTGGAGCACGCCATCCAGAACATCCCTCACGCCAAAGCGGTCGTCAAGGGCGCATCCTCGATCGCCGAGGTCCAGCATTTCCTGGCGCCAAAGCCCGTCGTCACCGGCATATCCGAGGGCGACATCGTGGAATTAATATCCGGCCCGTTCAAGGGTGAGCGTGCCCGCGTGAAGCGCGTGGATGAGACCAAGGAAGAGATCACAGTCGAGCTTTCGGAGGCTATGGTGCCCATCCCCGTTACGGTCCGCGGCGACATCGTGCGCGTGCTGAGCAAGGAAGAGACCAAGTAACAGGGTCTCTCATATCTTTTTTAATATTTTATGCTGTGTTGAATAACTTCGGGGCTTTAAACGACATGTTCAACACGGTAAATAATTATCATCAACGTAATATCAAATATTATTTATACAACTCTGCCTATTATACTAAATTTAAGGTCTGCTAAGATGGACAAACAGAAGCCCTATCCGGAAGGTACGATGGTCCTGCGGCTTTTTGTTGCCGGAGATACGCTAAAGTCGAGGCTGACCATCGCGAACTTAAAGGACATTTGCCGGAAGGATCTCAAAGGCCGCTGCGTTGTCGAGGTCATTGACCTGACACAGCACCCGGAAATGGCGGTCGACAACAATATCTCTGCCCTGCCGGCGCTCATCAAAGAGCTGCCTTTTCCGGTAAGGACGCTGATCGGCGATCTCGCATCGAGGTCGAAGGTACTTATCGCGCTCGATATTAAGGATCCGGATGAAGAAGCCGGCCGTAAGGTTAAGGCTAAAAAAGCTCTTGATACGAACGCCGAACATGAAAAATTATTGCGGGAAAACGAGCGGCTAAAGGCAGAGAACTACAGCCTGAGGCGAATGCTAAGAAAAAATGATGATTAGCCAGATAAGATAACCGTTACCAGCCTGTTTTTTACATTTCTGCCACGGGTAGCGTAAAGATAAACTTGGCGCCCTGGTTATATACACCAGGAATTCTATCTTCTACCCATATGACCCCGTTGTAGCCATCTACCAGCTTTTTTACAAGATAAAGGCCGAGCCCCGAACCCTTTGCCTTTGTGGCGCCTTTCTCGAACCGCTGGAAGACCCTGTCCTTGACCCAGTCTGGTATGCCGGGCCCGTTGTCCTCGACGGTGCAAAGGAAATATTCCTTGCCCTTTTCCTTAATACGCTTTATATTAATATCTATCATAAGCGGCCTGATGGGGTCGGAATGCTTGACCGAGTTGCCGACCAGGTTGGAAAAGACGTCCTTTATCAGGTCGTTCGCCTTCACCGGGCATATTTTCGGAGACTGGACGTTTATCGTGATATTCCGGCCGGTTACTTGCGCATATCGCTTTATTATCTCCGGTAATATATCGTTTATATTAATGATCTTTGTCGCATTGGCCGACTCCGAATGCTCGATGGTCGCCTGCTTCAGCTTCCTTACGTTATCGATGATCTCTGAGGCACTCTTCATTGCTTCCAGGGGTTTTTCAATGAGCGTCTTGATCTCGTCGACGTCAGACAGTTCCATGGCCAGCTCGAGATACCCGATGCCGATCTGGTTCAGGTTATTGATGTCGTGGCCCATCAGGTCGAGGTACAGCTCGGCCTGGGACTTTGTCTCGATCAGCGCTTTCTCGACCGCTTCCCTCTGCTCGATCTCGCGCCTTAGTTCCTCTTCCGCCGTCCTTCTTTCCTCTATATCGGCCCGGAGCTCTTCCTCGGCGGCTACCCTCGACTCGATCTCGTTAAGCAATTGCCTGTTAGTATTTTCAAGCTTTGCCGTCCGCTCATGGACCCTCTCTTCCAGCTCTTCCTCATATTGTACGTGCCCCGTGACGTCCCGGAACGATATCAGGTACGACGGCTCCTCTTCCCACACGACCTCGACCATGCGCATCTCGGCCGCGACGAATTCCTGGTAGCCCCTTACGATGTACATCTCCACGGGATCCTGCAGGATGATGGGGAAACCGAGCACCTTGCCGATCAGCTCGGATTCCTTCATGTTAAAAAGGATATTGGCCGCCGGGTTGGCGTACCGGATGGACCCTCTATTATCGAGGACGAGCATGGCATCGGCGTTCCTCTCGACGATCACGTGGAAATCATTCTCTCTCCTGCGCAGCGCGGACTCGGTGCGCTTTCGCTTCGCGATCTCCTCGACGATGAACCGGAGCTCCGTGAGCTGCGATCTCGGGTCTGCGCTCTTTTGCAGGAAGAGCTCGGCGCCGCTACGCACGGCCCTGATGATGGCGTTCTCCTTTCCCTGGCTGGCATAGATGATAACGGGCACATCGTTCCCCTGTGCCCTCAAGGTCTCTAAAAGCTCGATGCCATCCATCCCTTGCATCTCATAGTCCGATATGATCACGTCAAAAGTTTTTTTGTTCAGGAGCTCGAGAGCCTCTTCCGCCGAGCCGACGGCAGTGACATCCAGGCCTCCGTCTCTCTCCAGCAATTTTTTAGCCATCCTCTGGAACTCGGGCTGGTCATCGACAAGCATAACCGATATCATGGATATGATCTCACAAGTTATCCGTACCGACACTATATTGTTCCCTTCTTCTTTATATCAAGCCCGACAATGACTTTCTCCTCGATCGTCAGGTCCCCGATCAATCGCTTGACCGGCTCCGGAAGTTTTCTTATGACCGTGGGTATGGCGAGTATCTGCTCGCCGGCGGCAAGCTGCGGATTTTTCATGAGGTCTATGACTTCGATAGAGTACCTGCCATTCAGGTGCTCATCGCAGATCTTTTGGAGTTTCCGTACGGAATCCTGCATTTTCGGGGTCTCTCCCGCCACGTATATCCGTAAATCCCAGAACTCTTCGCCATCTTTCATCATTTTTCCTTTGCTTATCCTGGATGTCATAGTTCTCTGTCCTCGATCATTGTGCCTGCCGGACCCGGGACATTATTTCGCGGTCTTTCATCGCAATTTCCAGGTCCTGCTCTTTCTGCTTCAGGCTTTTTACCAGATCGTTCTCATCCACCTTGTACTGCACCTTTAATGCGGCGATCCTGGCATCAAGCTCCTTTTGTTTTTCTGCCAGCTTGATACGCGCATACTCAATGTCGCGCTGGGCATCGAGTATCGTCGCGTTATCCCTGGCCTCCTGGGATATCTTCGCGCTGCCCATAAGCACGCCGGACGAGCCAACGTATGGCTGTATCAGGTCGATGCCCTCACTGGTGATCACGAACTCCTTGATCTGGTTGGAGTGCCGCATGCCCCGGGATTTCAATATCGTCAGGCCCCGGTTGCGCTCGCCGTTAAACTCGAAGTTCCGGAGAATGATCCACGTGTCGATCATTGACGAGATGAAGGTCTCGGGATGTTCCGGTCGAACATCGCCCCGGATCAGGTCGGTGAAGAATACGGTGATGCTGTGACCCTTCATCAGGTCGTTAAGCCGGGTGAGCATCGACTTGACCTCTCTTCCGCTCCCGACGGCCGACAGGTCGGTGATCGGGTCGACGACGACATTCCCGGGATTGAATTTTTTAATGCCGTCCTCCATCATTACGATGTGCATCTCCAGGCCATAGAGGGCCGGCCGGGCGATGTGGAACTTTAATAACCCCTTTTTCACCCATTTTTGGAGGTCGATGCCGATGGAGCCCATGTTCCGGATGATCTGGTCCTGGGTCTCCTCAAAGGCAAAGTAAAGGCATTTTTCGCCCCGCCTACAGGCCGCGTCGACAAAATACGCAGCACAGCTGCTCTTGCCGGTGCCGGCGGTGCCCGATACGAGGATGGAGCTTCCACGGAAGTAGCCTTTCCCTCCGAACATATGGTCGAGGCTGGCGATGCCCGTCGATACGCGCTCCCTCGATATCTTATAATCCGTCTTAATTGAAGTGATCGGGAATATCGTTATGCCCTTATTTCCAATAAGGAACGGGTACTCGTCGATACCATGCGTGCTGCCGCGGTATTTTATGATTCGGAGCCGCCGCGTCGCAAGCTCGTTCATCACGCGGTTATCCAGCAGGATCACGCAATCGGCGATGTACTCCTCCAGACCATAGCGCGTTAAAGTCTTCTCCCCTCTTTCTCCCGTAACGACCGCAGTGATGCCCCGGTCTTTCATCCAGCGGAATAGGCGTAATAGTTCCGAGCGGACGATGGCGTCGTTTCTCAAGCCAGCGAACAGGACCTCGATGGTGTCCAGCGCGACGCGCTTTGCGCCGATGGAGTCGATCGCATATCCCAGCCGAATGAAAAGAGCTTCCAGGTTGTATTCGCCCGTCTCTTCGATCTGGCTTCGCTCCACGAAGACGTGGTCGATGGCGATCTTCTTTTCCTCCATCATCTTTTCAAGGTCAAAGCCAAGCGAGGCAAAGTTCTTTTTCAGGTCGGTAACGTTCTCTTCGAAGGTGACGTAAACCCCCGGCTCGCCAAATTGCATAGCCCCATGCGCGATAAATTCCATGGCGAACATGGTCTTACCGCTGCCTGCCCCGCCCGCGACCAGCGTCGGCCGGCCTTTTGGCAGCCCTCCATAGGTGATATCGTCAAATCCGTTTATCCCTGTAGGGACTTTCGGTAACTCGACTATTTTCGGGACACCCTTTTCCTTCGCCATTTATATCACGTCCAAAAATATAATGATCAGAGTATTTGTTTTAATATCGTCTAAACTTAGAATTAGGTTAACGTCTTTATATTATTTATCCATATCGAACGAATGTTATAATAAATTTAAGCGGCTAAGTCTTATGTCAATGTTTTATTAGCCATAATAAATAAATTTAACTTTTAGTACCTATCCAGAGCGCCATACCTGCGTAAAATTTGCCCCGACGACCCATCGCGCGTCATTCATGCCTTAAATGATTTAAATAAATTAAAATTGACCTGTAGAGCGGTGTAATGATTTGTCCGAATACGGCCGCCGGTTGAAGACAGTAGACATTGCTATCGGGATCTTCCTAATTTTCGCTATCACGGTCATCGGCTACTTTGCCCTTTTCGGCGGCCACAGCCAGGCGGGAATATCGAAGGCCGCTCCGGTCGAGGTGCACTTCATCGACGTGGGCCAGGGCGACTCCATCCTGGTCAAGGCCGGCGATAAGAGCATGCTCGTCGACGGCGGCCGGCAAGTAGAAGGGCCGAAGCTAGTGTCCTACTTGAAAAGCCAGGGCATCACTTCCATCGATGTCCTCGTGGCCACGCATCCTCATGCCGACCACATCGGCGGCTTGCTCTCCGTGCTCCGGGAGATCCCCGTGAAGGAAGTGCTGGACAGCGGCATGCCGTATACGACAAAGACCTATGAGGATTACCTTACGCTGATCGACCGGAAGAACATACCATATACGGTTGCCGAAGCCGGCCAGACGTTCCAGCTTGGGCCCGACGTGAAGGTCGAGGTGCTGGCGCCTCCGGCCTCGAAGAACGATGGCGGGGTCAACGAGAACTCGATCGTGCTGAAGGTCATACACCATAACGTCTCCTTCCTGCTCATGGGCGACGCCGGGATACCGGAAGAGATGCAGATACTATCCTCCGGCTATGACCTGAAAAGCGACGTATACAAAGTCCCCCACCACGGCAGCCAGTACTCGGCATACTGGGCCTTCATATCGGCAGTATCCCCGGTGGTAAGCGTGATCGAGGTCGGTCCGAATAAGTACGGCCACCCGAGCAAGGCCGAGCTTTCCCTGCTGGCGCAGAAGGGCTCGGCGGTATACCGCACCGATCAGAACGGCAACATTGTCGTGAGGTCCAATGGTACGGCCTTCACGGTCACGCCGGAGTATGAGATGACATCGGCTAAGGTATTATCATGTTCGCCGTCGTATGGCGCGATGAGGTGCGCCACATGAAGGCTACGATCGATAGGATGGAGGACGGGTGGGCCGTGCTGCTGTTGAGGGCGGACGAGAGCATCGAGTTCGAGCTGCCTGTGTGCATGCTGCCGGGCGGGTCAGGGGAAGGCGACATCCTGGATATTGATATATCCAAAGATATCGAGGCGACGAAAGTGGCAACAGAGAGGGTGTCGGGGCTCATTGAGAAGCTGAAGAAGAAAAATACAACCAGCTCGATCATTAAAAAGCCATCTGGAAAATAGTCGTGCGCATGGCTTTCACTTGATGGTTCGGCTTCGTGCCAGAAACCGAAGGGTTGTACGTACGTCTCTAGCCCTATCATTGCAAATGTATGACATTTAGCATTTCGCGAATATGCAAGAAATGATTTTATTTCTTTGAGCATAATATCAGATAACTGGAGTTTTTATGTCCCCGAAAGAATCGCTCGAGCCCTACAGGAGTAAGCGGGACTTCGAAAAAACGCCCGAGCCCGCCGGGGGAGAGGATAAAGAGTTACAACATCCCATCTACGTCATCCAGAAGCACGACGCGAGCCACCTGCACTACGACCTGCGCCTGGAGATGGGCGGCGTCCTGAAGTCCTGGGCTATACCGAAAGGCCCCTCGCTGGACCCGAAAGTAAAGAGACTCGCCATGCCCACTGATGACCACCCGATCGACTATGCCTCGTTCGAGGGCACAATACCCGAAGGCCAGTACGGCGGAGGCACCGTTATGGTCTGGGATATCGGTACATACAGGAACCTCCGGGAAGAGAAGCCCGAGGGACACAGGTTAACGATGGAGCAGGCCTACGACCAGGGAAAGCTCGAGGTCTGGCTGGAGGGAAAGAAGCTCAAGGGCGCCTACGCGCTCGTGCGCACGGGATTCGAAAAGCGGGGATGGCTGTTCTTCAAGATGAAAGAGGCCCGCGAGGGCGCATACGAGGATATCGAGAAGGCCGAGCCCGACTCTGCGCTTACCGGGCGCAGCCTGGACGAGATCGCAAAAGAGGGATGAGATGGACCTGCTGCTCGAGAGCCTGCCGCCTGAAGCGAAGAAGAAACTCGTAAAGACGGAGCAGCCAGACTGGGAAGAGCCGATGCTCGCGACGCTCACGGGCCAGCGGTTCGACGACCACGGATGGGCGTTCGGAAGGAAGCTGGACGGGGTCAGGTGCATCGCCTATTGCAAGGGCGATAAGATACGGCTCATGTCCCGTACCCGCCATGAGGAGAACGCATCTTTCCCCGAGATCGCCGATGCGCTACTAAAAGAGCGCTCAGCAGACTTTATCGTCGACGGGGAGGTTGTAGCCCTTGACGAACATGGTAACACCCGGTTCCAGCTTCTCCAGCCCCGCATGGGCCTGCAGGACCCGGCGGAAGCGCGCCGGACAGGCGTCATCGTCTATTATTATATTTTTGATATTCTCTACTACGAAGGCTATGAGCTGACGCAGGTCCCGCTCATCGAAAGAAAGCGTATCCTTGAAAAAGCGATCACGTACGGCGATACCATCCGCTTCGTCGAGGACCGTATCGGCGGCGGCATAGCCTACCTCAAGGAGGCTTGCGAGAAGGGCTGGGAAGGTCTCATTGCCAAGCGGGCGGACGGCCCATACGTCCATGGCCGCTCGGACGAGTGGCTCAAGTTCAAGTGTGTCCAGAACCAGGAGATGGTCATCGGCGGCTACACCGAGCCGAGTGGCAGGCGCATCGAGTTCGGCGCCCTCCTGCTGGGCTATTATAAAGGCGGTAAGCTCATGTACGCGGGCAAGGTGGGCACGGGCTTCGACGAGCCCACGCTCCGCCACCTGATGTCGCTTTTTAAGCCGCTGGAGCGATCTACGTCGCCGTTCTCCGCTGAGGTCAGGCTCAGGGACCACGTCCACTGGCTTGAGCCGGAGCTGGTCGCCCAGATCGCCTTCGAGGAATGGACCCGGGAGGGAAAGCTCCGGCAGCCTCGCTATGAGGGGCTGCGCTACGATAAGGCGCCCCGGGACGTCATCCGGGAGGTGCCGAAATGATCGATATGTTACACATCGAAGGCCATGAGATCAAGGTCACGCACCCCGAAAAGGTGCTATTTCCCGGGGACATGATCACTAAGGGCGAGCTGGTCGATTATTACCGGCGCATAGCCGACGACATGGTCCCCCTCGTCGAAAGTCGGCCCATGACACTGCAGCGCTTCCCAGACGGCATTGGCATAGATGGCTTCTTCCAGAAGGAGGCCTCTGAATATTTTCCTGACTGGATTCACCGCGCTATACTCGAGCTGGGAAATAGTGGTATCCAGCACCAGGTGGTCTGTGATAACGCGGCGACGCTGGTATACCTTGCGAGCCAGGCGATGATCACGCCGCACGTCTTTCTGAGCCGTGCCGATAAAATACACTATCCGGACAGGCTGATATTCGACCTGGACCCGCCCGATAATAACTTCGAGGCCGTACGCTCTGCGGCAAAGACCATTCGCGAAGCGCTCGACGCCGAAGGGTACCCTGTTTATCTTATGACTACTGGCTCCCGGGGCCTGCACGTCGTCGTGCCCCTGGACAGGAGCGCCGACTTTGATACTATAAGGTCCTTCGCCCGGGGCTTCGGCGAAAAGCTCGCCGCTAAATATCCTGACCGTTTTACCATCGAACTTTCAAAAGAGAAGCGCCATGGCCGCCTTTTCCTGGACTACCTGCGGAACTCCTACGGCGCGACGGGTGTGGCGCCCTATGGCGTAAGAGCGAAGAATGGGGCGCCCGTCGCGACGCCAATTACCTGGGACGAGCTCGACGATATCAAGAGCTCGCAGGAGTATAACGTGAGGAACATTTTCGCCAGGATGGATAAGCAGGGAAACGCCTGGAAGGGGATCGCGAAGGACGCAGCGCAAATTAAAAAGGCGTGAAAAAGCAATAAAAATGCAATATTTTAATACTTGTTCTTCTTTGCCAGGATCGTGAATCATCGGCATAATCGTCATTCAGGTTTAATCTGGTGCCGGGTACGTCGTTCACGGGCAATTGTACATTGTCCCGGAGCACTGTTTATTTTGGGCTTTTACTTAAAAAGTAAGCGAATAATCACTTTTCAATGACTGGTAGAACGACCACGAACCGGGCACCTTTGGTATAGTCGCCCTTGATGCGGTCCTCCACCCAGAATCTGCCAAGGTAGTCATCCACGAGCATCTTGATCAGGCATAAGCCGAAGCCCTTGCCCCGGGCCCTCGTGGTGTCCAGGCTGAGCCGGTCGAATAATTTCGCCTTCATTTCATCGGTGATACCGGGGCCATCGTCCTCCACAGTGACACGACAATACACTTTACCATTATGCATGACATGGCTAGTATGGATGTTGATCTCCAGCGGGCCTCTCGAATGTTTTATCGCATTGCCGATGAGATTGATGAACACGTCCTTTAACAGGCTGTTGGCCTTGACGAGATAGTGCTTATTCTGGTCATAAATGATATTAACGTCCCTTCCCGGGATCCTATCGAAATGTTCCACGGCATCCTCTATTACGAGATTAACATCGAGTATCTGTGGCTCATACATGCCCATTCTTTCCCGCTGTAACTTCCTTACGCTGTCGATGAGCCTGGAGCTATTCTTCAATGAATCCATCGCCTTATCCAGTAGAACGATGTTCTCCTCGCCTAGCTGGCCATTCATCTCGATAATATTATGGGCCAGCTCGAGGAAGCCCATGCTGATCTGGTTCATATTGTTGATGTCGTGGCCCATCAGGTCCACGTAGAGTTCCGCCTGGGCTTTTGCTTCCATGAGCGACTCTTCTGCCCGCTTGCGTTTGGTGATATCGCGAGCGGCCGCGAACACCCCGATGACCTTACCCGATTCGTCGCGATATACGTTAGCATTATAGAGGACAGGGGTAATGCTCCCATCCGTATGCCTGAGTTCAAGCGGATAGTCCTTAATCGAGCCTTCTTCAAACACCTTCTTATATCCCTTCCTGGCCATGTCCGGATCGGTGAAGTAATCAAAGAAATCGGTGCCCACGAGCTTATCACGCGAAATGCCGGTCACCATCTCGGTGGCCATGTTCACATCTGTGATCTTGCCATCGGGAGAGATGGTGACGAGCGGGTCAAGGCTCGCCTCGATCAAGCTTCGATTATATGCATTAGTGAACTTTACGGCCTCCTCGGCCTGCATGCGCAGCGTGGTATCCCTGACATAAGAGCAATTATACTCCTTGCCTTCATAGACGAGGTAGTTCACGGTGATCTCTCCGGGGAAGAAGGTGCCATCCTTTTTCCTCAGCCTTGCCTCGAAGGTGAAAGAACCGCGCGCTTTAATTTCTTTCCAGTGCTCATCCCAGTTCTTCTCGTTAAAATAGGGGTTAGTGTCGAAAGCCTTCAGAGAGAGAAATTCTTCCCGGGTGTAGCCGAAGGCCTTACATGCAGCCTCGTTGGCGTAAATGAAGCGGGCGTCGGGCGCCACCCAGAGGGCCATGTCCGCCGACCGGTCGACGGAGAACTGCGTAAGCCTCAGGTCTTTTTCGACCCGCTTACGCTCCGTGATATCTCTTCCGACGGCCTGGTAACCGGCGATCCCGCCTCGCTCATCGAAAATTATCCGGTTCTTCCACTCCTGCCATCCGACGCTGCCGTCCGGTAAATGCACACGCTCCTCGAGCGTAACAATTGGGGTTTTTAGGCTAAGCCCGGCGATACAGGTTTTAACGGTCTCCCTGTCTTCCTCGACGATCAGGGGCATGAACTCGTGGCCGACCAGCTCTTCCCTTTTCTTCCCGAAACATCTGCAATAGGCATCGTTCACGAAAGTGATCTTCCCGCTGACATCGAAAAGGCAGATAAGCTCGGTCTGGTCCTCGACGATGCCACGATATCGCCTTTCGCTCTCCTGCAGCGCCGCCTCTGCCCGCTTGCGCTCGGTAATGTCCCGGTCGATGCCGCGATATCCGGTAAAAACACCATTAGCGTCGAATACGGGCATGCCGCTCGTCTCTACCGTGACCGTACTTCCATCCTTTTTGACCAGGTTGTTCTCGAGAAGGGAGAATTCCTCATGTGCCTCAAAAATGGGGTTAAATAGCGCTTCGACCCTCTTCGATTCCTCAGGAGCCATATAGTCGAAGGGGGATGTCCCGATAATTTCTTCGGGTTCATACCCCAGGAGCTTGCGTACCTGAGGGCCGGCATAGGTGTACAGGCCATTTGCGTCTATCCCCCATACCCAGTCGTTGACTTGTTCGACGAGATAACTATCCTTTTTCTCGCTCACCCGTAACGCCCGCTCCACCAGATTACTCTCGGAAGTGTCCGAAGAATCGAGATCATTCTTTCGCCGGAGCTCGTTTTCCAGAAAAGCGACACGGTCTTTCAGCCCGGAGATTAGCCGATCCTTATCACCGGTATCTCTACCCCGGGCACTCTTAGACTTCTTCTGTGATCCGGATTTAGACGTCATGACACTGTCCCATATAAAAAATGGTTTAATATATATCGCTCTGCATTAATATTTATATCTGAAATAACACCTATACGGCTTAATATAAATATTTTATAATAAATCATGGCCCAAGTATCACGATGCAATTCGAGAAAAAATCTCTGTTAGTAGTTCCGTGTTTGTGTCATGATGGTTTGCTGCTCTTTAAGGCATAACGGTGACGGAGGACACTATTTTCACCACAAAGTCCAGTAGTTCCGTGTTTGTTTAGTGGTCCTTTGCCACTTTTTCCACTTTCGTACTGCCCGTCGGTTTTTCAACACGAAAGCACGAAAATTTTTATATCCCACGTAAGGGGCACGAAAATCACTAAGTTCCATGCCTGGCGCTTAAAACACGAAACAACCTCTCCAATGGCACTAAAACACTAAAGGATTGAACCACGAGAACGGCATGACCCTTATGCTTTATTTAATATGCTTTCTCTAGTGTTTCAAGTTAATTTAGCGAGGTTCGCGCATTCGGGAAGTTGTTTAGTGTTTTGATGTGAAAGCATCTACTTTAGTGTGGTTCGTGCCCCTTACGTGGGATATAAAAGTCTTTCGTGTTTTAGTGTTGAAAAACCGGACAAATCAGCGAACGACACGAACAAAGGACAAACGACTACATAACAAACACGGAACCACTGCCCCCTGTGGTGAAAATAGTGTCCTCAGTGCTCTTCGAGGACTAAAAGCCAGAATGAAATTATAAGGCGAGCAAGCAGGCCCCTCTACAATAAGCACTTAACTACTGACATTGGCTTTTTGCTCCCGAACGGCACGTGGCAGATCGTATAATAGCCATTCACGTACGATGCGATGGCGTATCTCGGGCCTGATACTAGTAAAATACTCGGAGACCCACTGCTTTTCAACATTATTGATTAATAAAGCGCTGCGCTCCTGAAAATCGCAACCCATAACCTCCTGCTATATAGGATTAATAAAATAAATATATCATGTTTATATAAGCCCCGCGGCTAACGATTACAGGGTCATCGATGGGCGCAGTTTTCACGCTGAGCAACGATCAGGTCGCAAAATACAACCCGCGGACAAAATTTTTTGACAGGATCAAGCTCGGCAATGGTAAAAGCTACTTCGACGATTTTGCCCTGGATAGGCATACCGATATCCTGTTCATCAGCGATAGCGCGAATAACACGATCTACGCGTATGATACGCGGCACAATGTGCCGAACGCCATCAAAACCGTGCGGGCCCCGACGCGACTGGAGACCTGCCAGGATTCGCCCTGGCTCTTCGTCGTCAGCGAGATATCCCAGATCCTGTCGCTCGTGAACTATAAGTCGATCTTTGTCCTCGAGCCCGGAAGCAATAAGGTCGTTTCGACGCTCCCGTCCGCAAGAAATCCCGTGATGTTCATCGTATCGCCCGATTGTCGTGCCCTATACATCGTGGATAAGGCGGGTGATTCGGAGGCGTCGGCCCTCTACAGGATCGACGTGAGCAATAAGAAGATCGACGGCTCCCTGAGCCTGAACGGCTCAGCGGGTGGCATCGGGATCAGCCCGGACGGTGGCACGGTCTATGTGTCCACGGCCCGGGAAGGCATCCTCGTGATACGCGCGAACGGATTAAATGTGGAATCTACGATCCAGCTTCAAGATGGCACCGGACGCCGGCTAAAGCCGGGGGAGATCGTGGTTACGCCCGACGGTAAGAAGCTATACGCGACGACCGATTCGAATACTATTGCGGTCGTCGACCTCGAGGCGCGTGTTCTCTTGAAACTGATCGAGACCAAGTTCAAGGCCCGGACACTGGCCATGGACCCGGCCGAGAACATGCTATACGTGGTCTGCTATCTCGTGGATATCCTTGTCATCGATATGGCTACGGACAATATCGCGAAGAGAATGACGATCGGGCCGGGGGAAATTAAGAAAATCGCGATCAGTCGTCAATGACCCGGCATGCTATCCGGATATATAGTATCTGCCTGCCTTCTAATTATTTATACAAACCGCTATATGCCCGACCATTTATCTAACGTACTCTATTAATTATATAGACAGCTTATAAGTGGGACCACGCCAAACAATCTAATAGTAATACCATGCCCGACGGACAGTTGCCAAAGAAAAGTGATTACCGCCTCATCATACTCGTGGCATTGATCCTGCTAGATGCCTTTACCTTTATCGTCTTCGACATTTTCACGGGCGGCAGCACGAGCGTACGTTCTCTGAGCACCCTGGGCGACGCCGGCTGGCTATTGAACGCCGGCCATATAGTGGACTTACTCAGCGGCCGGTATAGCCCGGACTTCATCCTGGCCGGGCTCGGGGCATTCTATGCCGCGAACGCCTATATCATAAATAAAGTGGCCACCATCCTCATTTCGGGAGTCGTGGCCATCGCCATATACCTGTATGCCCCCGATCTATTGTTCATCTGCTATGGATATCTCCTCGGGGTCGCAGGAGTTGGAATTTATGACGGCCTGCTGAACATGGGCGTCATCAGTTCCGAAGGAATATCGTCTCTGCCCTTCGACTATAAGATCATACCCCAGGCTATAATGACAATCTGCGTCGTGACCGGTGGCATCATCTCTTTCTCAAAAGTAGCCGCGTATATTTTTTCCCGGGTCGTGGCGCTGCAACTGTTCGATGACAATAATAATTTACAGGGGCCGCGCTTACCGATACTTGGCCGTCTGCTGAACCGGACAATGGCCCCCGGTGCCCCTGAAGACCACAGGCTCCTGATACCACAGGAGTCCCTGCCGATCTACGAGAAAAATATCCGGGAGCTGGCGGACCTGGACATGCAGAACAGCATCGAGGCTATCCAGCGCAGCTATGACCTGGTGAACCAGATGGCCGAGCAATACGGCGTCGATCAGTACCACATCATGTATGACGTGTATAAAGAGAAGCAGGGCCGTTCATTCAGAAGCGACAAGGTCTCGACGGCCTATGATAGCGCCATCGATAAGGGTATGTGAACATTCCCTGACGGATGAGAAAACCCCATGCATTTTAAAGCCTGTCAACGCCGTCATGCCTGGCCCATATCTCGGGAAAGCGACCTTGACCTCGCCTTCGAAGGCATGCCTGTTACTCATGTGCAAGATATTTGCCGATTTTGCCCCAGGAAGCAGGACTCCTGAATGGCCGAACGCCAGACTTCAAGCTGCATGACCCCGCCGTACAGGCCTATCGGTTCTATAATGCTGATGTTACCCGTATTTGCTCTATCAAATAATAAGTCGTTTTTTCTCTTTCGCCCGGATACTATTGACTACTATAGAGATTATGATGAATATAATATAATAAGCGGCCGCTAATTGAGCATATTATGGACAAACAAAAGAAGAGCCCCCTCCCTTCCGCAAATACGCGGAAGAAACAGCCCTATATACAACCAAACCCCCGGTACCGCATGGATATAACGGTGAGAAATAGGACGGGACCTGGCCTGATAGGTACGATAGTAGAGATCGTCGCAGGGCTGGCAGTACTGGTCGTCATAGCAGTTGTATTGCTTACGGGACTGGGCGCCGTCATGGTAAACTTGAACACGACCGGCGGCCTGCCTCAGCCTGTTGCCGACTGGTCGCTGGGCTTTTACCACTACTTCTTTAAATGAGCCAGAGCATAAACACATTTTTATTTATATATTAACGTACTTTTAAAATTATGGCTTATCGAATATTTGCTAATTTATTCATTTCTTGAACATTATGTTCTCTAAATATTCAATATAACTAAAAATTAGCTCAAATATAGTTGTTTATCGCTGTTTTTCAATGTTTAATCGAAATATTTATTATATGGAAGAACAATAATTTCTTGACAGGCAAGGGTTAGACCCAAAAACGGAGTTGCTGTCGATGCACGGACAAATTGTAGAAGGACATAATATCGGTAAAATCGTCGGTTATGACGACATGAGCTCAATAACGAACACGCTTAAAGCCCTGGTTCAGGTAGGGAATAAAGTATTCGAGATCGACTACGATCCCCGGGACGGGGAATATGATATGCTTAAGTTAGAAAACCCCGTGGGAAGCACGGTGATCGTGGAATACCACAGGGGCGAGATGATCATTGAAAGCTTATAAGTATTTAAATCCACACCTGGCATGAGATCCATGCCAATGGGACGTTAAGTAATGCCCGCGGCCTTAGTTTCCCTCGGTCACGGGCATTACTGGACGGGCTAGAAAAGGCCAGTGCATCATGCTATTTTTATCATCTTATGGTCCGTAAATGGTAAACTATATACTATACGAATAGATTATTATCGTTGAATTCGAGCAACGACGCTCGAATCGCCATATATTTGAAAGGAGAAGATTATGTCAGAGTTCCCAAGCGACAAACCGGTTTTGGTGACCTGCGGCCTGCCCTATGCGAACGGCGCCGCGCACATCGGCCACCTCAGGACGTATATACCCGCGGATATGTTCGTGAGGACTCTGAGGATGATGGGCCAGAATACGACCTTCGTCTGCGGCTCCGATACCCACGGAACTCCTATCGTCGTAAACGCCGAGGAGCAGGGCATCGCGCCCGGGGAGCTGGTGAAAAAGTATCACCAGGTCTTCGAAAAGACCTTTAAAAATTTCGAGATCGACTTTAACCATTACGGCAGCACGGACGATATCGAGAACCACGAGCGGACGCGGTCCATCGTCAAGGACCTGCAGAATAACGGCTTCGTGTATCCCAAAAAGATTAAGGTCGCCTACTGCGGCCACTGCCAGCGTGGCCTCCCCGACCGCTACGTCGAGGGCACGTGCCCGTACTGCGGCGCCCTGGCCCGGGGCGACGAGTGCGACATCGGCTGCCAGAAGCACCTGGAGCCGGGCGACATCCTGGACCCGAGGTGCAGGATCTGCGGGGGCAAGGCTGAAACAAGAGAAAAAGAGCACTTCTTCTTTAAGCTATCGGAGTTCGGGCCGTTCCTGACCGATTACCTGAACCATCTGCACGCCACCTCGAACGTCAATTATGCCAAGGAATGGGCGAAGGACCTGAAGGACTGGTGCATAACCCGTAATTTGGAGTGGGGCGTCAAGTACCCCGGCCATGAGGACCTTGTCGTTTACGTATGGGTCGACGCGCCAATCGGCTACATCGCCTTTACCGAGGAGTACATGAACTCCATCGGCGAGGACTGGAAGAAGATCTGGAAGGGCGACTCACGCATCATCCACTTCATCGGCGGCGACATCATTTACCATCACTGCATCTTCTGGCCCGCAATGCTCAAGGGCGCCGGCTACACGCTCCCGTATGGCGTCGTCGCCTCGGGCATGATCAAGGTCAACGATAAGAAGTTCTCGAAGAGCCGGGGCTACATCGTCTGGGTCGAGGACGACTACCTGGCCCACGGGTTCCACCCGGACCTGCTCCGCTATTATATCCTGAGCTACACATCGCACACCAAGGACATCAACTTCTCCTGGAAGGAGTTCCAGACGAAGGTCAACAAGGAATTAGTCGGCAGCTTCGGCAACTTCGTGAACCGGGTGCTGACGTTCATCGAGTCCAAAGGCCTGGACGTGAATGGCGAGATGGAACCTGGCGTGGCTGAAGCCATCAGGACGGCCCTGAACGTCACGAAGGCCGAGATCGGGAACTACGAGTTCAAGAAGATCTGCGACTCTATCATTACGCTGGCCGATTTTGGCAATACCTACTTCCAGGGCCACGAGCCGTGGAAGCTGGTTAAGGGGGATAAGGCGGCCTGCGAGAACGTTCTGTATAACTGTGTCCAGATCGTGAAGGCGCTGGCCATCCTGTCCTGGCCCGCGATGCCCGCGAAGGCGGAAGAGATCTGGGCCATGCTCGGGTACGATAAGGCCTCGTTATCAAATGTACCTCTTGAAGATGCCCTGCTGCCGTACGTGAACACGCAGCGCCCGAAGCCGGCTATACTGTTCTCCAAGCTGGAGGACAAAAAGATCGACGAGATGGAGAAGATCCTGAACGAGCGCGTCGCAGTCGCCGAGGCCAGGGCCGGCGGCAAGAAGGTTGAAGAAGTGCCCCAGGTCTCCGTCGAGGAGTTCCAGAAGATCCAGATCAGGGTCGGCCGGGTGGTGTCAAGCGAGCGCATTAAGGGCAGCAAGAAGCTCCTGAAGAACATGATCGACGTCGGCGAAGGCAATCCCAGGCAGATCGTGTCCGGCATTGCGGAGCAGTACACGCCCGAGGAGATGGTCGGCAAGACCGTCGTCGTCATCACGAACCTGAAGCCTGCGAAGATAATGGGCGTGGAGTCCTTCGGCATGGTCATGGCCGCGGATTCGAATGGGGCGACTTTGCTGACGCCTGAAAAGCCGTCGGAGCCAGGTACGAAAGTACGCTAGGCTCCTCTTCTTATTTTATTCATATTCTATTTTTTAAATTAGATATAAACGGCATAGTGGACACTATTTTTCACCACAAAGGCACGATGGCACGGAGGCCCACAAAGTTTTCTTTTAAATGTTTCGCGGATTCGAATTCGAGCAAGTTACAAAGTACACAAAGCCGGTTCATTGACATCAGGGCACGAAGGATACAAAGGCCAGTGGAATGAACATGATAGCACTTTTTGCCATCGTGCCATTGTATCCATTGTGCCTTAACACACAAAAAGCAGGTCATTGTGCCTTTGTAACTTAATCCAAAAAAGACTTTGTGAATCATTGTGCCATGGTGCCTTTGTGGTGAAAAATAGTGTCCTCTGTAACTTAGTGCCAAAAATAGGGACTTTTCATCAATTCGAGATAATATGCAAAAATAAAGTTGATTTATAAATAATATATTATAAATAAAAATAGTTATAACATATTATTGGCAAGTATATGCATGACTTGATATTCTATGTCGTAGAGTTCGCGGCGATCATAGTAGGAGTCACTCTTATTCATAAGTTTGTTTTCAACCGTAAAAGAAAATACGATATGGGTTCGCTGTACTTGAGCATCATGGCTGCCACGTACATATGGGTCGTGACCATCTGTATTCATCTTTTCGGCATCGAGACGGGATTCCTCGGCGGCCTCATCGGCGGCGGGATCGCAGTGGCGTTACTGGACTCGGCCACAGGCTTCCTGCACGATTCCGGCCTTTAAAGCCTTCTTTTCATTAAAGCCGCGGCACCAATGGCGCCCAGAGCGAATAATGCGGGCAGCGCGGGCGTCGATACCGGCACCGGCGTGGAGGCCGATGACGAGGCTGCAGGCGTCGCGACGGGCGTCGGAGTCAGAGTGGCAGGAGATACGTACACGTAGTCCGGTATGGCGACGTTCGCCGTGATCGTGCCCGATTGCTCGTACATGTCTAGCAGGCGATAGTAGCGATGGCCGTCCTTCTCGGCCGTCACGTTATACGAGCCTGCGGGAACGTAGACGAATGTGTACATGCCGATAGCCGCGGTTCGGCCATCGTTCGAGAGCTGCGGGTTATCGTGGGCGGCCAGCATTTTCGTGTTCGCCGTGCCATTCCAGAGCCACAGCGTCACGGTCGCGTCCGGTACTCCGTTCCGGTTCTGGTCGGTAACGATGCCCGATACGGTCCCCCAGCCCACCACGCGGACCGTGCAGGTGTCGCTCAGCTTATGCCCGTAGATGATCTCGGATTCGGCAGTAATGTTAACCAGGCCGGTCCGGTTGTGAGCTATCAGAAGTATTTTAGCCTGTCCGCTGGCATCGCTCGGCCGGGTCCGGTTGTCAGGCTCCAGGTAGGCGACGCTGTCGTTATCGGACGAGAATGTGATCGGGATGCCGGCCATGCGGTAGGGTGCATTGTTCAGGTAGAGCTGTGCTGTAATGACCGAAACGTGGACGCTCTGTGCACCGAGCTGGTCATAAATGGAATAGTTAATGTCTTTTGCATCCTCGATAGTGAATGACGCGCACGGATATTCAAGGGTCACGGGCGACCAGTAGAGCGCCGTATTGTTTTGCGCTTCCTGGGCATTCGCCGCCACTGCGAAGCAGGCGCAGGCGAGGAAGCCGGCAATGATGAGGGCCTTCCGGAACATAGCAAGTAGCCCATAATCGATGCGAGCGTATATATTTTCCCGTCTTCCATGGTACCGGCATTGTGGACTTTATTCGAGAACGTTATTTATACGTGGCGAATTATACGTAGTATTTAATTAATGCACATAGGCCTGGAGCCTAAGCTACCCACAAGGTGAAGAACATGATGAAAGTTGCCGAAACCACTCCTAACCTGTTCGAGCAGATCAACTACCCGAAAGACCCGAATAACATGACCGACCTGGAAAAGAAGCACTGGCCCAGGATCGAGTGCCCGGACTCGGTCGAGGCGAACAAGCCTTTTGAAGTATCCGTGAACGTCGGCGTGGGAATCGACCACCCGAGCGAGCTGGCGCACTTCATCGAATGGATCAGCCTCGGGCGGACCGACAGTAACATCGATATGAGCCGGGAGGTATTACAGCCCAAGTTTTCATACCCGAGGGTCACGTTCAAGGTTGCTCTGGACAAGAGCACCACGCTCATAGCCCGGGAGAGCTGCAACCTTCACGGGATATGGGAGAATAAGAAGCACGTCAACGTAAAATAAGCATTTTATTCGCCCATGGCCTGCACGATGACGTTGCGGGCCCTGGGCCGGTTATCGAAGTCGACGAAGACGATCTGCTGCCATGTTCCTAGCATAAGCCGGCCATTTTGAAAAGGAACGACGAGGCCTGGCCCTATAGTCGATGCGCGGACGTGAGAGTGCCCGTTGCCGTCGCCCCACCGGGCGTCGTGGTCATAGTGCGCTTCCCTGGGCGCCAGCTTTTCCATTGCGCGAGGGAAGTCCCTGAGCAGGCCGGGCTCGTACTCTATCGTAGTAATGGAGGCAGTGCTGCCGGGCACGAACACGGTCACGATGCCGTCCTTAAGGCCGGATGCATAAAGCATGTCCTGGACGCCCGAAGTGATATCTATCATGTCGTCCCGGCCTTTTGTCTGAAAGGATATCGTTCTTGTGACTACGGCCATGCTTACCCCTTGATCATCTCAGCCCTGACATTGCCCTTTTCATCGATATCGACGATGGCGGCATTTCCCTCGAACGCGACGCCCGGGTTGACCACGAGAGTCTCGCCTATCTTCGAGATGCCCGGGTCCTCGTGAATATGGCCGCATATGATCGCCTTGAACTTCGGGGCGAACTGGGTTACGGCTTCACTTCCCACGTGGGCACCGTTGGGGATCCGATCCTGATAGCCCTTGGGCGGGGCGTGCGATATTAACACGAGCGGGCCTTTTGCGCCTTTCAACAGCCGCTCCAGCTCAGCCCTTATCTCCCCCTCGCTTAACTCGAAGGGCGTGCCGAACGGCGTCGGGTTCGAGCCGCCGATGCCGATGAACGTGACCCCGTCGAAGGTGATCCGTTCAAGGTGGAGGCATACGCCCTCCCGCTCCAGTATCCGCACGATCTCCTTCGGGTCGCAGTTGCCGGGCACGGCAAGGATGGGCCTGGGGAGCATGTCGATGAGCCGCTTCGCGTTCTCCTCGGGCCCGAAATCGGTCAGGTCCCCGGCAAGCAGTGTGCCGTCGACGATGCCCGCTTTTTGTAGTATATCGACCGTCCTGTCATAATTGCCATGAAAATCGGTGACAGCTAAAAATCTCATGATGGAAAATGATTTTTAAAAGATTATCTTTTTTTCGCCCGCTCGAGCGCAAGCCCGATCTCGTGGAGCACGCCCATCATGGTGTAGTACTCCCGACGGTTCAGCATCGCCCGGCCGTAGATGCGCCGGAGCATCATCAGGGTCTTATCTTTTTTATGGGCGGGATAGTTTATGCTATCCAGCATCTCGTCATAATGGCCGTATAGCCTATCCATCATTTCCCGGCCCGCAAGTGCGACGTTACCGCCGGTAAAGCCCGACAGCTCGTACAGGAAGACTGAGGCGGCGTGGGAGAGATTCATGATTGGGTACTCATTCGCCGTGGGGATGTAAGCGACGACGTCGCATTTCTCCACGATCTCATTTGGAAGACCGTAATCCTCGCGGCCGAAGATCAGCGCCACAGCGCCCGACTTATCCTCGAGCATCTCCCGAAGTTCCTTAGGGTTATAGAACGGGTACCGGACATGGCTATTGAAGTGGGTGCCGGGCTTGCCCGTGGTGGCCACGAGAAGATTTGCGCCCTCGACCGCCTCCTTAAAAGTATCGACGATGAGGGCTGAAGCCAGCAGGTCCTGGGCGTGCGACGCCATCGCCTTCGCAAAATTATCGAGCTTGCAGGGCCTGACGAGCACGAGGTCACTGAAGCCGAAATTTTTCATAGACCTGCACACCGAGCCCACGTTGCCCTCGTACTGGGGCTCGACCAGGACGACACGTATGGAGATCATTGCTTTGCCTTGGTCTTTTTCTCGACGACGATGTCGGTGATCCTCGTCTCGGGATAATTGCCCGTCTCGTCCTTCTCGACGGCCTTCACCATGTCCCAGATGGTCAGCAGCGCGTTGCTGGCGGCGCAGAGTGCCTCCATCTCGACGCCGGTCTTGCCGACGGAACGGACTTCGGCGACGGCCTTTATCGTCGTCTCGCCGACCTCGAACTCGACGTCGATGCCGGTGATCGGTATCTGGTGGCACAGGGGAATGGTCTCCCAGGTATGCTTGGCCGCCTGGATGGCCGCTATCCTGGCCGTCGCCAGCACGTTGCCCTTCTTTACGTTGCCCTCTTTGATAAGGCCCATCGTCTGTGCCGTTAAATGGATGACGCCGCTCGCCCGGGCGAATCGGGCGACCTCCTCCTTGGCGCCCACGTCGACCATTTTGACCTTATCGCCCTCGACGTGGGTAAAATCGGTGGAACGCATGATAAGAAAAGTTGGCTGACGTGCCTTAACTATTTTTCGTCTTATTTGGGCCGGTACTTTTTGATCACATAGGGCAGCCAGTGGATGACATCCGTGGCGACAAGTCCAATTCCCTTATCATCGTAAGCCATATCGCCCGCCGCGCCGCTGACAAAGGCGGCCGCGCACGCCGCTTTATACGCATCGTTACGGCAGTAGAAGGCGCCGATGATGCCTGCGAGGACATCCCCGGTACCGCCGACGTTCATGGCCGGGTTACCGGTGCTGTTGACCTTAAAATCGACCCCGTCGCTGATGACCGCCGGCCGGCCTTTCCAGACCGTGACCACGCCCTTTTCCTTCGAGAACTCCCGGACTTTTTCCTGCGCCGCCTGGTCGTCCGGCTTCATGTCGTTGCCGCTGATCCTGGCGAATTCATGTGCGTTGGGAGTTATGATGCCCTTCAAAGGCATCCCCGCCTGCAGGGCGTCCGCGTCGATGACGACCTTTTTACATGCCGGCAATATCTTCGCGATCGCCGTTGCAATCCCCGGCTCCTTACCCAGGCCCATGCCGATGACCACGGCATGGTGGCGGGATATCAAGGATTTTAATTGTTCCACGTCTTCCTCGCCGATGATCTGGCTGTCGCTTAAAGGCCGGACGATCAGGTCGGGCGAGAAAGAGGCGATGATGCCCGCGGCGCGCTTCGGGGCCGCAACGGTCACGATCTCGGCGCCGGCCCGGTACGCGGCCATCGCCGCTAAAGCGGGCGCGCCAGTATACGGCCCGCCGCCAATGATAAGGACTCTTCCTCCGCCGCCCTTTTCCATGAAATCGCCCCGGGACTTGAGTCCGACCAGGCTGCCGGGGCCGGTATGCGTGAATGCCTTCCCCGGAATGCCGATATCCGCCACTTCGACCTTGTAGCGATCCAGCCCTTTTTTCGGCGCATAGAAAGTGATCACCAGGTCGGCGTCGACGTGTTCCTCGCCTTCGCCCGTATGCGCGTCCAGGCCACTGGGGATGTCGAGAGATACTTTTCGTATTGGGCTTTCATTCATACATCGGATCGCAGTCAGGGCGGGCTCTCGGGGTATGCCGGAAAATCCGGTGCCGAGGACGGCGTCGACGATGAGGTCACAGTTCAGAAAGGCTTCCTTCGGTATCTTCACGGCAGTATCGGCCTCGATGACGGGCATGTTCATGCCCCGTGCGATCTCCAGGTTGACTAGAGCGGGCCCGGTCTTCACGCTCCCCACCCGGCCCAACAGTATGACTGTAACCCGGTATCCGGCGTTCTCCAGGTAGCGGGCCGTGACGAAGCCGTCGCCGCCATTGTTGCCGGTGCCGCAGACGACGAGCACGCTGCATTTTTTAAACAGCGCGATGATCGACTCGGCAGCCTTGCGGCCGGCGTTCTCCATCAGCTCCCCATAGCTTACGCCAAAATAGTCGGCGTTCGCCTCGAGCGCCCTCATCTCCTCCACAGTCACGGGCTTCAACGTACTTACCTCTCAAATCTAATATCGGGCAGGATGTAATAATGCTTACCGGGAAAATTTAAGCACGACCAGCTTCTCAAAGGGCACCTTCTCCGTGGCCACGGTCTCCATGCGGAAGCCTTTTTCCTTGAACAGCGCCTCAGTCTCGCCGATACCCGTGATCGATGAGATGACCGTCAGGACGCGGCCGCCAGGTGACAGGATACGGTCGATATCTTTCACGAAACGCTCGATCTCTTTGCGGCCGGTCAGCCCTCCGTTAAATGCCCGGTCGAGCCACGTCTCGAGCCTTTCTTCGGGCACGGTCGGCAGGTAGGGCGGGTTAAAAATGATAAGGTCGAACCGGGAGCAGATGCCGCTAAAAAGATCAGCCCTGATGGCCTGAACTTCATTGATGCGGGCATTACGGCATGCGATCGGGCTGATATCGGTGGCGACGACATACGGCGAAATATCTTTAATGAAGAGAGATACTACCCCACTGCCCGTGCCCACCTCGAGGACCCGGTCGCCGGGCTTAATTTCTTTTAAAGCAGCCTCGACCAGCAGGTAAGAGTCCTCGCCCGGGTCGTAGACGTCGTCCAGCAGCTCGAACTCTTTATTTCGATATATCCGGATGCTCATGGCCAGTCAGCTCATAAAGCCTGTCCGCCAGCGCGGCGTATTCTTCAGGCGATACCTCTTCAGCGCGCTTCTCCATCAGGTCTCCAGGTAGAAGGGAGATCAGCGCCCTCATGTTTTTTATACCCAGTATATGGGCGCCATTCACCAGGGCGTTCCGGAGTCGCTTGCGCCGCTGGGTGAATGCGGCCGTCACCAGCGCCATGAAAAGCTCCCGGTCCTTTACGGAATAGGCCGCCGGCCGCGGGGTTAATTTTACCACCGAAGATTCTACTTCCGGGGGCGGCGTGAACGCCTGCGAGGGCACACGCATCAGTATTTCCACGCCGGCAAAGTGCTGCACGTCCACGGAAAGCCTCGAATAGTCGGGGTCCCCGACGCGGGCGATCATGCGCTCCGCGAACTCGCGCTGGTACATCAATATGCCGTACTTGAACGGATGCCTGAGCAGCTTGAACGTGACGTCCGACGATATGGAGTATGGCAGGTTGGCCACGGCCTTGTCGAAGCGCGGAAAGTCTATCTTCAGGGCGTTACCCTTTATCACCATAACGTTGGTGCCATTGAACTTCTCCTCCAGTCGCTCAACGAGGGAAGGGTCCATCTCGATGGCGTAGACGTGGCGGGCTTTTTGTGCCAGGAGCTCCGTCAGGTTGCCGGGGCCGGCGCCGATCTCCAGGATATCCTCATCTTTCTGAATATCGGCAAAACTAACTATCTTTTTAAGAATATTAAGGTCGATTAAAAAGTGCTGGTCCCTGCGCTTATCGGGGACCACGCCGAAATCGGGCTTCATTTAGCGGGCGAACATCCGGTACTTCATCAGCTCGTCCTGGATCTCCTGCTCGATGCGCTTGGCGATGAGCTTATCCGGGTGGTGCAGGCCCTTGATGCGCGCCTCGATGTCCGCAAAGCTCTTGAACTTGCCCTTCTTGCGCTCGTCGATGATGGCCCACATCATCTTCTTGCCGATGCCGGGCAGCAGCTCCAGCATGTGGAGCCGCGTCGTGATGGGCTGCGCGTTGTTGAAGAAGTCCACGTATTTGGCCTCGTTCTCGCGCACGATCTTCTCGATCATGTAGGGAAGCTCGACCCTGGCGCTCGGCGTCAGCTCCTCGTACGTCAGGCGCTTCTCGACGTGCTTAACGACGTCCCTCTCGCCCTTGCCCACGAATACCTTACTCTCGATCTCGATGCGGATGTCTTCCTTGACACTCAGCTCGAGCAGGATGAAATAGTCCGCCCCGAGCGATTGGGCCAGAGGCTTGCGCAGGTGTATTGGCCTGGTATCCTCTGCATGCCCGGTGGGTAGAAAATCGATGATATAGGCGTATTGCTCTTTAATATCAGTAGTATGGGTCATCGGCATCAAGGGTCGCCCTCATACAATATAACACGTTTTAATAAAAAAAGATTGCTTAGAGATACTTAGCGACGATGTCTAAGATATTCTTAAGCTCCGCGTCGTTGAGAGTGAAACGCTCTTTCGCATAGATAGCCCGCAGCTCATCCTTTGAGCGGGGACAGAGGTTGGCGATCTTGATGGCGATGTCCAGCTTCATCTTTTCGAGGGTAAGAAGCTCGTTCACCATGTCCCTGGACTCTTTAGCGCCGACCTTGGAGAACTTGTTGGCGTGCTCGACCGCGCGCTTCTGCTCGTAGCGCAGTTCCTGCCCCGCCTTTTCCCGGTCTTCGCGGATCGCGTTCAGGGTCTCCCGGACTTCAGGGAGGGTTATTAATTCTTCGCTCATTACCTTCTTGATGATCATTCCGCGTCACCGTCACTGCTCAGCGGGCTGGTCCTTCTGGGGCCGGAGGTGCTGCGGGCGGGCGATTATCTCCTTGCGAAGGCCGCCGTCGTACATCTCCAGCAGGTAAGCCCTGCCCCGGGTCCCGATGACGGTGCACGTCCTGCCCTGGAAGCGGCGGTACGGCATGCCCTTGTGGACACTCGGGTCGATGTCGATGTGGACCTTTTGCCCGACCGTGAACTCCTGGACGGCGCGGCTGACGGGCGAGAAGCCCCTCTCCCTTAGCGCCTTTGTGAACTTGTACCTGGTCTTTTTTCTTTCACCATGTGATCTTGCCATGATATTCCTCCTTCGACGTTAATGACGTCCAGCTCCTTAACGCGGCACTCCCTGCCCAGCAGGGCCGACAGGGACGGATTCGTCCGGCCGTTGTCGCCGGATACCAGTTCCTTCACGTAGAGCCCGCCTTCGCACCGGACGGTTATCACGAAATACTTGTCGGCTTCGTTGAGCTCCTCGAGCGTTATCTCGTGGACCTTACGCTTCCTCTCCAGGTCCGCCCGGCGGTGCGAGACCCTTACGGGTGTCCGCTGGAAGATAGTCGAGTTAGATAAAGTAGCTAACGAAGATTTAAGCGTTTCTATTGAAATATCGTCATTGTATATAACTTTAAGCCTGTACGACTTGTCCGGCTTTATGCTCTTTACCTGTTCTACGGAGTCCTTGTCGACGTAGTGGAGGTCGGAGACCGCGACTTTCCCCGAGGCATAAGCGTTGATGCGCTCCCTCAGGGCGTCGAGGTCGGCCCATCGTATTCTCGGGCCGATGACCTCCATGACGAACGGGCGGCCGTCTCCCAGCATGCGGCCGTCGATGTCCTCCCGGCCCGCCCCATGCAGGATGGCGTCGGCAGCCTTAAATGCGTCGATTACATCGTGGTTGATCTGCTCCTCCACGGAGGTGGGGTACATCTTGCCCGTGCCCTTGCAGTGCTCGCACTCCGCCTCTCCTTTCCTGCCTCTTCCTCCGCACTCCCGGCACGGCCACCGGGTCTGGGGGATATCCCTGACGTATTTTTTATAGCGGCCGTAAAAGAACAGGGAATTGACTTTGGGCTTAACCTTGTCGGCGGCCAGGTCGATGGTGAAGACTACGTCAGGGCGCTTGAAGTCGACCTCTTTGCCGGTCTTCAGCGAGACGGCCTTGCCGACCTCCCGATTTAATTCGGCCTTCAGGGGCTCGGCGTTGGCGATGCCGCACTCGGCCCAGATGACTTCCTCCTTTTCGGAGTAGATGGGCGGCACTTTCGTGCCGACCAGGAGCGTGTCGTACTCGTAGCCGCTGACGGACTCGATACATCGGCCGGCCCACTTTTGTATGTTCTCCTGGTTCTGGAACAGGCCGCGGCAAAGCCAGCATTCCTCGTCCTGGCCCTCGATACTGAGCACCTTGCGGGCCTGCGGGAAGGCGGGAGCCAGAAGCTGCTGGGTTTCCCTATCGCCGTCCGCCGCGGCCTGCATGGACATCTCCGTCTTGATGGCGAAGCCGCGCTGGGCGTTCGAGAGGCCGGTCGACAGCTTGCCGAACTGGCGGCCCAGGCACGAATCACAAACAGGGCCCTCCTTAAGAATGCACTTTGCCGTTTCGATGATGGTCATTGTCGTCGGGTTCCATAGTGCATTCGTAGCTTTTAATACTTTCCTGGTACGATTTAAATGTTAATTGAGATACATTTAATATCATTACTACCATTTAACAATTTGTGATGATAAATGGAATCAAGTTCGAGTAAAGTATCGAGCCAAAACCAGATCACTTTGCCTGCCGAGGTCAGGAATAAGCTGGGTATCGTACCCGGCGATAAAGTCGTTTTCCTGGAGGAGGACGATAAAGTCGTCATCCGGAACCTAAAAGATCTGATATACGAGGTTGTAGAGGGTTTCAAGGATTTTGACAAAACGGAAAAAGAGTTCAGGGAAGCATGGGCTAAAAGACTCAAGAGAGAAGGTATTGACTAATGGATATATGCCTGGATTCTAATGTTTTTAGCAGCGATCCGAATTTTTTGGAATGGATGAGAAAAAGAGATGTGAAAGGCTATCTATCCCCCCTTGCTTTTATGGAGCTTTCATACTATGAGATGAAAAGGGTGGGCGGATCAATGGTCAGGTTCCTGGGCATTTTGAACGGCCTGGATATCGAGATCATTTCATTTGATAAAGGACAGGCATTGATCGCCGCAAAAAATGCCCAGCAGCGACATGATTTTTCAGAAAATGCGGTCGATTATGGCATCGGAGCATATGCATATAAGCGTGAGATACCGCTTGTGACCAATAATAAAAAGCATTTTCAATGGGTGGGTGAGGTCTATACGCCCGCCGAGTTCATGAAAAAGCAATAGCCATACATTTTATCAGCTTTTTCTGATTAATCAGAAAAATATTAATATTCAGAAATACATTAATCCATAGCGGTAGCCATGGGAAGAAAATCTAAAAAAGACCTGGAAGCCCTGTGTTGCAGCGGCACGGCCAGCGTGGACGACGGCGATAGCAGGGTGGAGGCGGTCATCAGCGTCGACGAGCGCGGCCAGATGGTCCTGCCAAAGGAAGTCCGGGAGAAGGTCGGCATCAAGGCCGGCGATAAGCTGGTCGTGATCAGCCGAAAGGATGGCGACACCATCTGTTGCATCTCGCTCATAAAGACGGATTATTTTATGAGGGTGCTTAGCGATAAGCTCGGCCCCGTGATGAATGAGCTTCTCTTTAAAAAATAGGGGGCGAATGGAATGGTTGATAAACAGATTATAAAGCCCACGACTACAATGTTAACGTTTAAAGATCGTTTCGACCACTTTTTGGCGAGGTGGGGCTGGCATCGAGGCGACCACAGGGTCGAGCCCGGCCTGTATTCGCTGGGAAAGCCTACGCCCGGATCGCCGGTATTAGTTACGGCCAATTATACGATGAGCTTCGATGCACTGCGCTCGAATTTAAAAGGCGTCGACTGCTATATCCTGGTGCTTGACACCAAGGGCATCAATGTCTGGTGCGCGGCTGGTAAGGGCACCTTCGGCACCGAAGAGCTGATGAATCGCATTAAGGTTACAGATCTGGAGAGCGTGGTCAGCCACCGCAAGTTGATACTGCCGCAGCTGGGCGCTGCAGGCGTATCCGCGTTCTCGCTGAAGGAATGGTGCGGCTGGAACGTCGAATACGGGCCCGTAAGGGCGGATGACCTGCCCGTATATTTGAAGATACACAGGGCCACGCCCGATATGCGCCGGGTTCACTTTGGCTTGTGGGACCGTATACAGCTCATACCCATCGAGCTCGTAAGCGTCTTCTTTGTCATGGCGATCGCTGCGATAGTCCTGTATTTTGCCATGGGCCCGACGGCGTCGCTGGCCGTACTGGCATCGGTGCTGGCAGGCACGGTGCTATTCCCGATCCTGCTGCCGCTCATACCCGTGAGGGACTTTAGCGTAAAAGGGCTCATCCTGGGGCTGATCGTAGCGCTGCCATTCGCATATTACATGCTCACGAAGCCTGGGCCTGAAGTATTTAACGCGATAGCCGCGGCGGGCTATTTACTGGCAATGCCGCCGGTCACGGCTTTCCTGGCGCTGAACTTCACGGGAAGCTCGACGTTCACGTCGAGGACGGGCGTCAGGAAGGAGATATACACGTATTTGAAGCCGGGAGCGGTCATGTTCGGGCTGGGCATACTCGCCTTCGTCGGACTTTTCGTGGCACATTTTCTGGGGATGGCCTGAATGTTCAACTCGTATAAAGAAAATACATTAAAGTTCGACCCCGAAGAGTGCACAAGCTGCGGCATGTGCACAAAGGTCTGCCCCCACGCCGTCTTTGCCTTCAGTGATAAGGCTGTGGTGCTGGCCAATAAGGAGGCCTGCATGGAGTGCGGAGCCTGCTACCTGAACTGCCCGACCACCGCGATAGAAGTCGAAAGTGGCGTCGGGTGCGCTGCGGCGATGATCAAGGCGGCGCTGAGGGGCGGCCCGGAAACGTGCGATGGCGGCGGCGCTGAGACGGATAAGCCGCCAGGCGGCTGCTGTTAGGAGGAATAAAATGACAGATCACAAATTACGGCCGGGCGACCGGCCATCGGAGAAGTACGCGAACCCGGTGTTCGAGAACATCTACAGAAGACGGTCCATCCGCAATTATAAGCCCGACCAGGTGCCCGACGATGTGCTGCTTGAGCTCATTAAGGCGGGCATTTATGCACCCTCGGCCAGTAACCAGCAGCAATGGCGATTTATCGTCGTGACCGATAAGGCCGCTATAGACCGGTATGCGGACCGGGCGAAGCGGCTCTGGAAAAATAGCATCACGTTCAGGGCAATATCTATCCTTGGGATCGGAGGCAGTGATGCCAGGCGATACGTTAGAATGATGAATACGCCTGCACTGCATATCTTCCACCACGCGCCCGCCCTGGTGTTTATTTTTGCGCCGAAGAGGCGCCTGATAGCCGAGGACTGCGCCTGCGCGGCTGAGAACATGATGCTGGCCGCCAGGTCGCTGGGCCTGGGCAGCTGCTGGATCGGGCTGGCCGGGCCGCTCGGGAGCGATAATAGGACGCTGGCCGAATTAAATGTCCCGAGGGGTTATAGGCTTATGGCAACGCTCGTGTTCGGATACCCCGCGAATGAAAACCAGAAAGCTCCAGAAAGAAATGATGATGTTATAATAAATTGGGTCGAATAAAGCTTCGACCCTGAAAATCTTATTGGACTATTATTTTCAGCGTATATGCTGTCTCGTTGCCCGTTACAGGCTCCCAGGGGCGCTTGTAAACAGCCGTAAACTGCTGTTCGCCCTTGCCGATGGCCTTGATGGCCCACTCGTGCGTGCCGCCTGCGCCCATAAGCCCGGGCTTACCGCCCCGGACGTAATCGCTGGTCTCGACCAGCAGGCCGGACGATACAGTTGTGTTCCATGAGTACCCTGTGCTCGGGTTCTCGTTCAGGATGATCTTGAACGTCGATCCCTCGCTTAAAGTGATCGTTTTGCCGTTGTCCGCAGGCCCATACGGTGCCGTAACACCCTGTGACGGCAGCATCACGCTGGCCGTGAAGGCCATAAGCATACCGACGATGACCAGCCCGAACAGGGCCAGCGGCATCGAATTGGTTAATTTTCCTGTCAATATAATCACCTGTACAATATAGTATATGTGCACAATATATATCGATTGTTTAAGCTACGGCTAAAACCGTAGCTATATACGCCTATTTTCAATTAATAAGTTAGAAACGTCCGGATTTTGGCCGGGGATGCTCAGGCAATATTTTTAATCCACGCCACGAATAACTATACTGGTATTGTCTATGGCGAAGAGCACCCTCGTATCGATAGTCCACACGGGCGACCCTATCGAAGGCCCTAAGAAGGCGCTGGACATGATCGGGGCGGCCGATATCCTCGACCGTTATGAGCGGGTGCTTATCAAGCCGAATTACGTGAACTCCAGCCACCCCGAGACCGGCGTCACCACGGACCCGAATGTCGTCCGGGGGATCGTCGAGTACCTGCTGGATCACGGCTGGAGCAATAAGGAGTTCGCCGTCGGCGAGGGCGGAATGGCGAGCTACGACACGATGGAGACCTTCCGGGTGGTCGGGCTGGAGGATGCGCTTGAGGATTATGACGTGACCCTGTATGATCTCAATGCGCAGCCCCACGTGGAAGTGAGCATACCCGGCGGCAAGTCCCTGAAGAGCGTCCGGGTCGCGAAGCCTTTCCTGGACTACGACTGCATCCTGTCTGTGCCTAAGCTGAAGGTGCACGTCTGGTCGCTCTCCACGCTCTCGATGAAGAACATGATGGGCGGCATCCTGCCCAAGGGCATCATGCACGACGACCTGCACCAGAAGATCGTCGACCTGAACCGTGCCTTCGGGCCGGAGCTGACGGTCGTCGACGGCATAATCGGGTGCCAGGGGCATGAGCTTGCCTGCGACCCGATCCGCTCGGACGTCGTCATCGCCGGCGAGGACTTCGTGGCGACGGATGCCGTGGGCTCGTTCATCATGGGCCTGGCGCCGGAACAGATACCGTATCTGCAGCTGGCGAAAAAGGCCGGCCTGGGCGAAAACGAGATGGAAAAGATCGAGTACCTGGGCGAGCAGATAAGTAAGCTCCGAAAACATTACCGCATGTGAGCCTCGAGCATTATATTTATGAGCCATCGCTGGCAATAAGGTGTTAAATCCAGAAGGTGTTCAAATGGAAGCAGTGTATTTTTACGATGATAAGGAGAAGAAGCCCGTCGATAAGCTTCTTGAGGAAGAGTTCTTCAAGCGCCTGGGCCCGAGCGTCCGCGAGGCCGCCATCATGGGCACCAGTCGCAAAACCGGCTATTATCTCTACGTCCGGGCGGACAACCCCGAGAAGATGAAGGAAGCCGTGAGGCTCATCGACGAGTCCAAGATCCCTATAGCTAAGATCACCGGCGACGAGGAGAAGCACATCCTCGACTACGTCCATAAGGAAGAGGACGAGGCCGCCGCGGGCATGGGCGCCATCTTCGGGTGAGCGACCACACTAAATTTCTCTTTTTATAATAAGTAGTGGCAAGCATGTCGCTTTATTCACCACGGAGGACAAGGAGGACAAGGAGGACTTTTAATTCCTGAAGGGGGCTGATGCCCCCTCGGAGACCCCCTGCTTGCTTTAATATCCTGAAGAGGGCTAACGCCGCGCTGAGCGCTCTTGCTTACCCCTCGAAGACCCACTGCTAAATTATATTATCTGGAAACCGTGCCGCCGTGCATCCGCCGTGCCGAATTTTAAAGAGCGCCGTGTTCGCCGTGTCGCCGTGGTGAGAAATTAACCGTGCCCTCCGTGGTACCACCGTGCGAACCGTGGTGAACATCAGGAGGCGCCCCCGCGCGCTGTTATATTCCGCGAAAGCACAACGGGGATTACATCGCAGCGATTATATAAGCTTCCATTTTGTGGGGCCGGATAACTTTCAAAATTTTCAGCCCAGACTCTTCCAGCTTCTCGACCATAGGCTCGGGAGCCCCCCTGGGGCCCAGCTTGACGACCTGCACGACCCGGCCATGCTCTTTAAGCAGCGGTAAAAAGCGTTTTAAGACTTTTACAGACGTAAGAGGCTCCACGGTCATATCGTTCAGGATAACGTCATATGGCCCATCCAGCGTCGTTACATCCATATTGAAGGCGTCGCCGAAGACCACGTGTACGCGGGGATACGCGCTCACGATCTCTTCAAGGGGCGGCCGGAACTCCTCGCTGAACTCAATGCCCGTGACCCGGGAAGCGATACCCGACGCGAACATTAAAAATCCGCCGGCGCTGGAGCCGATGTCGAGGACGACGTCGCCCTCGTGCAGAATACCCGACGCTTCCTGGATGCCCTTAAGCTTAAAAAAGCCCTCCGGCATGTCCTCGCCCTCAATGGTCACCTCGTGCCCATAGTCCACTTTCTGGGCAGGCTTCGAGGCCGTTTTACCGTCCACTTTGACCTGGCCCTTTTCGATGAGCTTTTTTGCCCGGTTTCTCGAGGGAACCAGGCCCTCGCTCACAAGGTACTCGTCCAGTCTCATTCTACCCCTTAAAAAGCCTACCGGGGATATGTAATTTACTGTGCCGAGCACTAAATATATATGTGATGTCGGACTATTAAATCTAGGAAGGGGAAAGGGCAAACATAGGCCCTAAAATTCATTTATACAGGCTAAGATAATACGAGAGTTTCTAGCTTATAAAGGACGTGAAATTTTTCCCATTGTAAAAAAGGAGGGGTAGAGCACAGAATGTCAAACGAAATCCCGGCGCAGGCATACGATGCCTCGAGCATCCAGGTGCTGGAGGGCCTCGAAGCCGTAAGGAAAAGGCCCAGCATGTACATCGGCTCCACGGACTACCGGGGGCTGCACCACCTGGTCTATGAGGTCGTCGATAACAGCATTGACGAGGCGCTGGCCGGCTATTGCCACAACATAGAGGTCACGATCAATAAGGACGGGAGCGTGACCGTCAGCGATGACGGCAGAGGCATCCCCGTCGAGATGCACGAGAAATACAAGAGGCCGGCCCTGGAGATCGTCATGACAAAGCTCCACGCGGGCGGCAAGTTCGACAACCTGACCTACAAGGTCTCTGGCGGCCTGCACGGCGTAGGCGTATCGGTAGTGAATGCCCTATCCGAGTGGCTCAGGGTCGAAGTCCGCAGGAACGATAAGCTCTGGGTTCAGGATTATATGCGGGGCAAGCCCAAGGACGAGGTCCACGAGATAGGCACGGCCATCGGCACGGGAACTACCACCATTTTTAAGCCCGACCCCACGATCTTCGAGACGACGGAGTTCAAGTACGAAATCCTGGTTAACCGGATGCGTGAATTAGCGTTCCTGAACAAGGGCATCAAGATCGTCCTGACGGACGCCCGCTCGGGAGTCTCGGACACTTTCCATTACGAAGGCGGCATCGTCCAGTTCGTCCAGTACCTGAACGAGGGTAAGACGCCCGTCAACGAGAAGGTCATCTACTTCGAGAAGCAGAAGGACACCACCGACGTTGAGATCGCCATGCAGTACAACGATGGCTACAGCGAGATCGTCCTTGCCTTTGCCAATAACATCCATACCACGGAGGGCGGCACGCACCTCAGCGGCTTCCGCTCGGCACTTACGCGCAGTTTCAACGATTACGCGAAGAAGAACAACCTGCTCAAGGGCGACATGCAGTTTTCGGGCGAGGACATCCGGGAAGGCTTAACGGCCATCATCAGCGTCAAGCTGACCAGCCCGCAGTTCGAGGGCCAGACGAAGACCAAGCTGGGCAACAGCGAAGTGCAGGGCATCGTGAACTCGCTCGTCGGCGAGGGTTTAGACGATTACCTGGAGGAGAACCCGTCCGAAGCCCGCAAGATCATCGAAAAGGCTCTACAGGCGTACCAGGCCCGCGAGGCGGCCAGAAAGGCCCGTGAGCTCACGAGGCGGAAGTCGGCGCTGGAGAACACAACGCTGCCCGGCAAGCTGGCCGACTGCAGTGAGCGCGACCCCTCGAAGTGCGAGCTTTACATCGTCGAGGGAGACTCGGCCGGCGGCTCCGCCAAGCAGGGCCGCAACCGGCTGTTCCAGGCCATCCTCCCGCTCAGGGGTAAGATCCTGAACGTGGAAAAGGCCCGTCTGGACAGAGTCTTCGCGAGCGAGGAGATCAGGGCCCTCATTACGGCCATGGGCACGGGCGTTGGCGAAGAGTTCGTCATCGATAAGGCCCGGTACCATAAGATCATACTCATGACCGATGCGGACGTCGACGGGGCGCACATACGAACGCTGCTGCTGACATTCTTCTTCCGCCACATGAAGCCGTTGATCGAGGCAGGCTACGTGTACATCGCTCAGCCACCCCTGTTCCGGGCGAAGAAGGGGAAGGAAGAGAGGTACGCGTATAACGAGGAGGCCCTCGCCGGCATCCTCGGGGAGATGGGAAAGAACGGGGTCTCCGTAAACCGTTACAAGGGTTTAGGCGAAATGAACCCCGAACAGCTGTGGTCTACCACCATGGACCCGCAGACGAGGACCGTCCTGCAGGTGACCATGGAAGACGCTGTCGAGGCAGACAGGACGTTCACGCTGCTCATGGGAGATAAAGTGGAGCCCAGGCGGGACTTCATCGTACAGAACGCGAAGTTCGTAAGGAACCTGGATGTATAAGATATGGCAACACAGGAGACAGTAATACCAGTTAAGCTGGAAGAGGAGATGCGTAAGTCCTACATCGATTACGCGATGAGCGTTATCGTGGGGCGGGCGCTTCCCGATGTTCGTGACGGGCTTAAGCCCGTTCATCGCCGTGTACTTTACGGCATGTACGAGCTGGGCAACACGTACGATAAGCCCTATAAGAAGTCGGCCAGGGTCGTGGGCGACGTCATGGGTAAGTACCACCCGCACGGCGACCTGGCGATCTATGATACCATCGTCCGAATGGTGCAGGACTTCTCGCTACGCTATCCTTTGATCGACGGCCAGGGCAACTTCGGCAGCGTGGACGGCGACGGCGCCGCAGCCATGCGTTACACCGAGGTCCGCATGGCAAAGATCGCGGACGAGATGCTCGACGACCTGGACAAGGAGACCGTCGACTTTGTTCCTAACTTCGACGAGTCGCTGAAGGAGCCATCCGTGCTGCCGGCAAAGCTCCCGAACCTGCTCATCAACGGCTCATCGGGCATTGCCGTGGGCATGGCGACCAACATTCCGCCGCACAACATCTCCGAGGTCATCGACGGCACGGTCGCATTGATCGACAACCCGGCCATCGAGCCGCAGGAGCTATTGAAATTCATTACGGGCCCCGATTTCCCGACCGGCGCGTACATCTACGGCCGCGAGGGCATCAAGGAAGCCTATCTCACCGGCAGGGGCACCATAAAGCTCAGGTCCAGGGCCGAGATCACCGAGGAGGGCGGCAGGAACGTCATCCTGGTCACCGAGATCCCGTACATGGTCAACAAGGCAAAGCTCATCGAAAATATCGCCGACCTGGTGCGCGAGAAGAAGCTCGAGGGCATTTCCGACCTGAGAGACGAGTCCGACCGGGACGGCATGCGCATTGTCATCGAGCTCAAGAAGGGCGCCAACGCCAGCGTGCTGCTGAACCAGCTCTACCGGCACACCCAGATGGAGACGACCTTCGGCGTCAATAACCTGGCGCTGGTGGACAACCAGCCCAGGACGCTGACCCTGAAGGAGACGCTCGAATACTACATCAAGCACAGGCAGGAAGTCGTCACCCGCAGAAGCCAGTTCGAGCTGAAGAAGGCCCAGGCCAGGGAACATATCCTGGTGGGCCTGCTCGTGGCCCTGGACAACATCGACGACTTTGTCAATATCCTCAGGAATTCCGCGAGCGCCGACGACGCGAAGGCCGTGTTCATGTCGAAGTACGGCCTCTCGGAAGAGCAGTCGAAGGCGATCCTGGACATGCGGCTCCGCGGCCTCACCGGCCTGGAGCGCAGGAAGATCGAGGACGAGCGCGCCGAGCTATTAAAGCTGATCGAGCACCTGAAAGAGGTGCTGGCCAGCCCGCAGAAGGTGCTGGACATCATCAAGGGCGAGCTCCTGGAGCTTAAGCAGAAGTACGGAGACGAGCGCAGGACCATCATCAGGGAGTCCGAGGGCGAGATCGTGGACGAGGACCTCATTCCCGTGGAGAATGTCGTCGTTACGATATCCAATACGGGCTACATCAAGAGGCAGCCGGTCGATACGTACCGGACCCAGCGCCGGGGCGGCATGGGCGTCATGGGCATGGAGACCAAGGAAGAGGACTTCGTCGTCGATGTCTTTGCAGCCTCCACGCACGACCATCTGCTCTTCTTCACCAACAAGGGCCGCGTATACGTGTTAAAGGTCTACGAGATACCCGATGCCAGCAGGCAGTCCCGGGGCAAGGCGATAGTGAACCTGCTCACGCTGCTGCCGAACGAGTCCATCACGGCCATGATCCCGATCAAGGAGTTTAACGATGGGCATAACCTGATCATGTGTACCCGCGAGGGAACCATCAAAAAGACGTCCCTCTCGGCATTCAAGAACATCCGGTCGACGGGCATCATCGCCATCGGGCTGGACGAGGGCGACGAGCTGATCTCCGTTAAGCTGACGGACGGCCAGAAGGAAGTGCTGATCGCCACGCGGAACGGCAAGGCGAACCGCTTCAACGAGTCCGAGGTCCGGGCCATGGGCCGCCAGGCTTGCGGCGTTATCGGCATCCGTCTCACCGAGAAGGATAAGGTCATCGGCATGGAGGTCGTGAGCGAGGGGTCGTCGATCCTGACGGTCTGCGAGAACGGCTTCGGCAAGCGTACTGCTATTTCGGAGTACACGCCACATCACCGCGGTGGCCAGGGCATGATCAACATCAAGACGACCATGCGCAACGGCGGCGTGGTGGCGATCGCCTCGGTCACCGACGACGACCAGCTTCTCGTCGTCACCCACGACGGCATCATGATGCGGATAAACATAAAAGACATCTCGGAGATCGGCAGGAACACGCAGGGCGTGAAGATCATCACGCTTAAGTCCGAAGAGGACGCCGTCGTGGCGGTAGCCAAGCTGGTATCCGAAAAGAAAGAAGAAGAGATCTAAGGGCATGGTGCAGGCTCCGAAGCCCGCACTATGGCTCATTTTTAACCATTGGTTTTGATAACGGTTATATACCGCAAACTTATTAAATGAATCAATAATATCTGGCCATGTCAGGTGTTAGCAAAGTTTATATATACACATTATGTATAACCTTGCCTACTATCATCGAACAATTTATATATTTGAAGTCGGAAACGGGTTGAAACCGGATGAAGTCGCTTAATAGATATCGAAATACCTTAGAGGTGAGTGTCGCATGAGGTGCGACACGAAGGTGAGGTGCGAGAGGAATCCCTCCGGATGCGCCATATCGGGGATATTGAATAAAAAAGGCAAGCGCATCGACGGGACTAAGATCATTAAGTCCATAACTCTCATGCACGACCGGTCCAACGGCCTCGGCGGCGGCTTCGCAGCGTACGGCATTTACCCGAGGTACAAGGATTATTACGCTTTTCACGTGATGTTCGACGATGAGGACTGCAAGGCCAGGCTGGAAGAGCTCCTGGCGGAGCGCTTCATCATCGAGAAGGACGAGAAGATCCCGACGGCAAAGGTCGCCAACATCCACGACCCGCCGCTCCTTTGGCGCTACTTCGTGAAGGTCGACGACTCGAAGCTCGACGGCATGCCGGAGGACGACTACGTGGTCGACCAGATCATGGACGTCAACTCGAACCTCGCCGGCGCCTTCATCTCCTCGAGCGGCAAGAACATGGGCGGCTTCAAGGGAGTCGGGTATCCGGAGGACATCGCCAAATTCTTCAAGCTCGACGGCTACAAGGCCTACCTGTGGACGGCCCACGGCCGGTTCCCGACGAATACGCCCGGCTGGTGGGGAGGAGCCCACCCGATCGCCCTGCTGGACTGGTCCGTAGTCCACAATGGCGAGATCTCATCCTATGGAATTAACAAGAGATACCTCGAGATGTTCGGCTACAAGTTAGAGCTACTGACCGATACCGAGGTAATCGCCTACTTATTCGACTTATTGATCCGGAGGCACAAGCTGCCCGTCGAGATAGCGACGGGAGCGCTGGCACCGCCCTTCTGGAAGGACATCGACAGGATGCCCGCTCAAAAAAGAAAAGTTTACGAAGCCATACGCATGGTCTACGGCAGCGCGCTCATGAACGGCCCGTTCTCGATCATCGTGGGCTGCAACAAGGGCATGATCGGCCTCAACGACCGCATAAAGCTAAGACCCATGATCGCGGCTACGAAGGACGATTTCCTGTATATGTCGTCCGAAGAGGCCGGCATCCGGATCATCGAGCCCGAGCCGGACCGCGTGTGGGCGCCCAAGGCGGGCACGCCGGTCATCGGCCTGGTGGAGGAGGACGTGGAATGAGTACGGTAGCCCTTCCATCGACAGTTCCTCCCGAGTTCACCGTCGATATCAACGACCGCAAGTGCGTGCGCTGCAAGAAGTGCACGACGGAGTGCGGCTTCGGCGCGGTCTCATACAGCAAGGAGTTCGACTGCATCGTCGCGGACGACTCGAAGTGCGTCGCGTGCTTGAGATGCGTCACTATGTGCCCGAAGAAGGCCATCCGCATCGAGCACAATCCACTCACGTTCAAGCCGAACGCGAATTTTACCGACGAGATACGGAAGAACATCTATAAGCAGGCCGAATCGGGCGGCATCCTGCTCACTGCCATGGGAACCGATAAGCCTTATCCGATCCTGTGGGACCACATGCTCATCGATGCCTGCCAGGTCACGAACCCGTCCATCGACCCCCTCAGGGAGCCGATGGAGCTGAGGACCTATTTAGGCAGGAAGCCCGACCGCCTGGAATTCGAATACAGCGGCAAGGATATTCAGCTAAAGACAGAGCTTGCCCCGAACTTCAAGCTGAACCTGCCCATCGTCTTCGGCGCCATGTCCTACGGCGCAGTCAGTTATAACGTTCACAAGGCGCTCATGCTGGCGGCCCGGGAAAACGGGATCCTCATGAACACCGGCGAAGGAGGCCTTCACCGGGACTTCTACAAGTATAAGGATAACGTCATCGTGCAGGTAGCCTCCGGCCGCTTCGGCGTCCACGAAGAATACCTGAATGCCGGAGCCGTCATCGAGATCAAGATCGGCCAGGGCGCAAAGCCCGGCATCGGCGGCCACCTCCCGGGCGAAAAGATCGACCAGGAAGTCGCAAAGACCAGGATGATCCCGGTAGGCACAGACGCCCTGTCGCCTGCGCCGCATCACGATATCTATTCGATAGAGGACCTGTCGCAGCTAATCTATGCCCTTAAAGAGGCGACCGAGTACAAGAAGCCCGTATCCGTCAAGCTGGCGGCCGTGCACAACATCGCGGCCATCAGCAGCGGCATCGTCCGGGCCGGCGCCGACATCGTCACCATCGATGGCTTCCGGGGCGGTACCGGGTCCGCACCCAGGATATTCCGGGACAACATCGGCATACCCATAGAGCTTGCTGTCGCCGCCGTGGACGACCGCCTGAGGCAGGAAGGCATCCGCAACCAGGCGTCGATCGTCGTGGGCGGAGGCATCCGCCAGAGCGCAGACGTCGTCAAAGCCGTGGCCCTCGGCGCGGACGCCGTAATGATCGGCACGTCCGCGCTGGTGGCGCTGGGCTGCCGCGTCTGCCAGAAGTGCAACACGGGCAACTGCTCCTGGGGCATCGCCACGCAGAAGCCGCACCTCGTTTCCCGGCTCGACCCGGAAATAGGGGCGCAGAGGCTCACGAACCTGCTTAGCGCCTGGAGCCACGAGATCCAGGAAGTGCTGGGCGCGCTGGGCATCAACTCCATCGAAAGCCTGCGCGGCAATAGAGAAAGACTGCGCGGCATAGGCCTGGACGAGAAGACCCTGGAAATTCTCGGCATCAAGCCGGCGGGACGATAACATGGCGCACATCGACGCAAAGGACATGCCCTACCGGGCGCTGAACGAGAAGATCCGGGCGCTGGCCGCCGGAGGCGAGTGTGAGGTCGTGGTCGATAACGTCTGCGGCCAGAAGTATATCGGCGACGGCCTGAGAGCGAAAATGAAGATCGAAGTCAACGGCGTTCCCGGCAACGACCTGGGCATATTCATGGACGGCCCCGAGGTCATCGTCCACGGCAACGGCCAGGACGGCATCGGGAATACCATGAACTCCGGCAAGGTGGTCGTCTACGGCAACGCCGGCGACGTCATCGGCTATGCCATGCGCGGCGGCAAGGTCTTCATCAAGGGCGACGTGGGCTACCGCGT
>NZ_DATJPM010000063.1 GCF_035506375.1 Methanocella sp. | reverse complement strand
ACACAGTGGAATGAACAAGAGCACTTTTTGCCCCTGTGCCATCATATCCTGTATCTTAAAAGTTCAAAAAGCGGCTCTGTGCCCTTTGTCTCTTAATTATAAAAAAGTCTTTGTGAGCCTCCGTGCTCTTCGTGCCTTTGTGGTGAAAAATAGTGCCCCCGTCACCGTTGTGCCTTAAAGAGAAGCAAACCATCCCGGAGCTCACATGTTATGCCGTCTGGGAAACTCCAGGAAGGCATAGGGGAAAAGCGGGAATATGCGAAACGACATGCGCAGCCTACAGCGCCCGGGCCTCGTCCGGCCGACCGGCCGCGGCGGGCTCGGCGTCGAAGGCCGCGCCCGCCTCGGCCAGGCGTACGGCTGTTTTACACCTGGGGCACCTCGTCACGTCGCCCGTGGCCGTGCCCTCGGGGAGCGGCGTCTCGAGGCCGCAGGCCGGGCAGAAGTACTCCAGGTTACCGTAGATGGACGTGACAGGCCGCGGGCCCTGGACCGATAAGAGCGTGGCGCCCTTCTCGCAGGATAGCACGGCGTGGCCGGCGCCCGAGGGCACGTAGACTGCGTGGCCCGGGCCGACGGGCCTCGTCTCGCTGCCCACGTAGAAAAGACACCGGCCGCCGACGACGTAGAACACCTCGTCACTGTTGGTGTGGCGGTGCATTGAAAGCGCCTGCCATGGCTGGAAAGAATAAACGCTAAAGGCGACCTTATCCGTCTTTATAGGGCAGGATCGCAGGCTGATTGGCCCTCCATCCTCCGGCATATCTACTGGGAAAACGTCCATTTTTACCCTCAAATAATATTATATATTAAAATATATAAAACATGATGGCGGTCAGCGCCTGCGGTATGTGGCCAGTGCCAGCAGGCCGATGGCCATCCCGAGAAGGCCCGGCAGCGGGCACCACGATGACGAGGGGGTAGACGATGGGACTAAGGTCACGACGACCGGCGTCACGGTCGGCGCAGGGGTCGGCGTCGGCGGCACCGTGGGCGCCGGCGTGGGCGTGACGATGGTCAGGTTCTCGGGAAGCGTGAGCGAGTACACGGTGCCTCCGCCCGTGCTCGTGCCGTAGGAGCTGAAGTACAGCTTGCCGTTGGCCATGACGGGCGTCGAATAGACGGGCGAGTCGGCCTTGAACTTCCAGTAGGGCAGGCCGTACCGGGCGTCCACGGCGTGCAGGTACTGGTCGCCGGAGCCAACGTAGATTATCCCTTTTGACTTGTCGATGAACGGGGCCGCCTTGATGGGGCCCCCGGTGGCGTATTGCCAGACGGGCCTGCCGTTCGTCGCGTTGAAGCAGTACAGCTTGCCGTCCCAGGAGCCGGCGTAGATGTTGCCGTCGTAGTAAACGGGCGTCGAGCTCACGGCGCCGCCTGTCTGGTTCTTCCAGTTGACGCTGCCCTGGTTGTGGTCCAGGGAGACGATGTACCCGTCATATGTGCCGATATACAGGGTGCCGTCGTCGGTGGCAAGGGGCGAGTAGGCCCTCTCCCCCACCTTAACGGACCACTTGACCTTTGGAGTATACGGGTCGATGGCGACCAGGCTGCCGTCGGAGGTGCCCACGTACAGGACGTTTTCGTAGCTCTCCAGGGCCGTGGACACGCCGCTGCCCACGCTGACGTTCCAGATCTGGTTCCCGTTGTTGGGGTCGAGCGCGTAGACCCGGCCGTCGTCAGAGCCCACGAACAAGATGCCGTTCATGAGCAGGGGCGTGGAGTCGACATTGGCGTACGCCTTGAACCGCCACTTCTCCTTGCCATAAAGCGTCTCGATTGCGTATAAGGTGCCGTTGCTCGAGCCCACGTAGAGAGTGCTGTCCTTGTACACGGGCGTGGAGAAGGTGGTGCCGGCGTTGAACTTCCAGAGGGGAGCGCTGTTCATCGTCTGGAGCGCATAGACGGTGCCGTCGTAGGAGCACACGTAAAGGATGCCGTTGCTATAAATGGGCGACGCCGAGATGTAGGCCCCGCCCTGGCCCTCCTGGCCGAGCTGCTTCGTCCAGTCGGCCGTGGGCCCCTGGGCGGCGAGCGCCGGGGCGATGAAAAGCCCGACGATCAGAGTTGTGATAAATAGCCTGTATATCGATGACATTGTTTGACCCGCCAATATGGATGTGTTTTAAGCGATGTGATAATAAGCTTTGCGTTAAATCGGCCGCGCAGGCCGGTTTCCAGAGGAAATAAAGGGGTAGAGGCGTTTTTTAATCCATTGTATCTATTTTAGGAGCCTGGCGATGGTATTCCACGACCGCGTCGTGGCCTTTTGCCCGAACTTCTTTTCGATGACGCCCATAAGCTCTGCCGCGCCGGTGCCATATAGCAGGATGCATATCATGCCGTTCGTTGCGCACAGGACACGATAGCCTTCCTCTTCCACCAGGAATGGGGTCCCGGCACTCTCCGGGAGGAACGTGACGAACAGCCTGACACCGGGCTCGTTCTCGACGCCTTTAAATCTGCCGGGGAGCTCGCGGAGGTCGTCAAGGCGGCGCACAATGACGACCACATCCCTTCCCAGCGCACGGCTTAATATTCTCTCAATATTCTCCGTCAGCGTTGCCGCATCCCCCTCAGGCGCCCGAAAAAGTACATTGCCGCTCGCCAGAACGGTCCTCACGTCCCGGAAGCCGGACGCTGTGAGCGCATTCCGCAGGTCCTCCATCCTTATAAGTGAGCGCCCGCCGACGTTGATGCCCCTGAGTAAAGCTACATATGTGCTTAGGCCGTTCTCCACGGAAGCCTGCTTCATGACAAGTATCGTCGTCAAAATTTAAGATAAGCCTTTTCCTTCCAGCGCTTCCAGGTACTCGATGACGGCCAGCATGAAGGTCGAGTGAGACCAGGCGAGCGGCAGCACGGAAACGGGTTCCCCGCCCGGGCCCGTCTGCTCCGGCATGAGGCCGGTGGGCGCCGCGGCCTTCGCGCACCACTCGATGAGCTCCAGGGCCCGGGGAAGCTCCCGCCTGCGGATGTGCCACTGGGCCAGCCACAGCGTGCACAGCGGCCAGCTATTCATGTGTCCCTGGTATCCGTCCCCTGCATACCGGGCGACGCCGCCACCGGGCCCCATGAGCTCTTTTTCGATGGCGGCCATCGTGCCCGCGGCCATGGGGCTCTCTGGCTCAACCAGCCCCAGGTACCACGCGGCGAAGGCGGAGGCGTCCACGGTGTCGTCGAACACGCCTCTCCGGAACCGGCCAAGGGCCTGGTCATAGAGCCTCTCCAGCGCGGCGCCCTTTAGCTTCGCCGCGGCGCCGTCCCAGGCCGCGGCGCTGCCCTCGTCCCCTAAAACGCGGCCGATGGCCGCGGCGCTCCGGAGGCCCGAGTACACGGACGCGCAGGAGTAAGTGTAGATGCCCTTCCGCTCCTCCCAGAGGTCGAAGCTCGGCTTCGGCATCCCGTCCTTTAAAAAGCCCATGAGGGAGTCGGCGGCGGGCTTGACCAGCGGCTCATATAAGGAAGAAAGCTCATTTACGTCCCGGGTCTCCTGCCAGTGCACATAGATGGCGTATATCGGCGTGGCGGTCTCGTCGATCTGGACCATGGGCAGCGGGTGCCAGGTGCTCCCCAGGTCGCCGGCGGGCGTGTACTTGTGCCTGAAATACCCCTTCGGGTCGACGATCTTCTTGAAAAAGCGGTACGTATGCATGCTCAGGTGGCCGTACCCGGCCCGGTCAAGCGCGACCGCGGCCCAGGCGGCATCCCGGGGCCAGCAGTACGTGTAATAGTCGGCGCCCTGCTGCTTTATCTGCGAGTCGCAGGAGGCAATGATAGAGCCCCCCCGGTCCAGGTGGCAGGCCACGGTCAGGAGGCTCCGGGTGAACGCCTCGCGCACGGGCGGGGGCAGCTTATCGAGCCCCGGGCGGGCGGCCCTGGTGCAGAACGCCTCCCAGAATTTTTTACAGGAGCAGTAGATCGTCTCGACGTCCCTGGCCTTTATCCAGTCGTTGATGCGCTTCGCCTCGGGGAAGTTATGGCCTACGCATGCCCAGAAGTGCACCGTGGCCGCCTCGCCCGGCCGCAGCTCCGGCAGGGTCCAGCCCAGGGCCGAGTCCGCGGAGCCGTGGGCCACGACGTTGCCGGCCAGTACGCCGTCCTCGGCGTCCTTCCAGGTGCCCTCCATGCCCCGCCACTCGGAGATGCCCGCCGTGAACTGGTCGAAGGCCGGCGAGGAGCTCTGCAGGATGAACCGGTCCCGCTTGTAGTGGCTCATCATGTCGCCGTCCCGCACGGCCGTGTTCGCGTAGTTGTTCTCCAGGATATGGTAGTTCTGCGCCGAAAAAAGCCGGAAGTGTTTCGGCCTGTCCGAGACGTTCCTCACCTCGAACGAGCGCAGGAAAAAGTTGAGCTCGTGGTGGACGGTCTCCCTGACCTTTACGGCCGCGGCGAAGCCCTTACTCGTGTACCCGGTCTCGCCGACGAGCGAGGCGCCGTCGTACCGCTGCTCTATCTCCCAGCAGTCCAGCCAGGAGAACTTTTTCATGTCAATGTCGAAGAGCCCGAGGCGTATGTTGCCCCCGTGGTTCTCCATGCCGGCGTAGGGATAGTAAAAGTCCCGGGCCACGCCGCGCTCGTCGACGCAGACCAGCAGCGTGCCGTTGCCATATATGAGGGGTCTCATGCCAGAAGTCAATACCCGCCGCAGTTTCAAATAGCTTTGGAATAAAAGCTCAGCGTTCGAGCAGGCGGTCCACGAACCAGTTCGGGTCGAACTTCTTGAGGTCCTTGTATTCCTGGCCCACGCCTAAAAATAAAATCGGCTTGCCGGTGATGTGGGCGATGGATATGGCCGCCCCGCCCTTGGAGTCGGCGTCGGCCTTCGTTAAAATCGAGCCGCTGATGGGCACCGCATCATTAAACAGCCTGGCCCGCTCCACGGCGTCGTTCCCGGCGATGGCCTCGTCCACGAAAATGACGAGGTCGGGCTTGATGACGCGGCTGATCTTTCTTAACTGTTCCATGAGGTTGACGTTGGTGTGCAGCCGGCCCGCCGTGTCCGCCAGCACCACGTCCTTCTTATTGCTCTTCGCGTATGTCACCGCATCGTATATGACGGCCGCCGGGTCCGAGCCCTGGGCGTGCTTGATCATCTTTACGCCGATGCGGTCGGCGTGCTTTTCGAGCTGCTCGATGGCGCCCGCCCGGAACGTGTCGCCCGCGGCGATCACCACGTCGACGTTCTTCTCCTTGAGGCGCTCTGCGAGCTTCGCGATGGTCGTGGTCTTGCCGGTGCCGTTGACGCCGGTAAAGACGACCACGACGGGCTTCTCGTGCTTCGCGATGTAATCGTCGAAGTCGAGCGTGTGTGCGCTTAAGATACTAAGAATAGAGTCCCTGAGC